>CBDUAW010000131.1:0-6713 GCA_965365215.1 uncultured Eudoraea sp.
AAAAGCCCCGCCAAGTCCGGAAGAAGACCCCGAATGGTCTCCTGAAGACGTAAGGTACTCCGTAGTGAGATATCTTGCTTCACCCATACCAAATGCAAACGGACCCCATGTGAGTGATCCCAGGAGTGGTGAAATTCTAGAGTCTGACATTAACTGGTACCACAATGTAATGACCCTGCTCAGGAACTGGTTCTTTGTCCAAACCGCAGCGATCAACCCTGATGCCAGAGGGGTAGCTTTCGAGGAGGAAGTTATGGGTAGGCTCATTCGTTTCGTCTCTGCGCATGAAGTAGGACACACCATTGGCCTGCCGCATAATATGGGAAGCAGCGTTGCCTATCCTGTAGATTCCCTTCGTTCTGCCAGTTTTACTGAAAAATATGGTACAGCTCCCTCAATCATGGATTATGCGCGTTTTAACTATGTTGCTCAACCGGGAGATGAAGGTGTTGCCTTAATGCCCAATATTGGAGTATATGATAAATACGCCATTCGCTGGGGATACAAACCAATTCCGGACAAATCCGCGGAGGAAGAGAAAACCGTTCTTGATGAATGGATCCTGGAACATGCCGGAGATCCACTATACCGTTTTGGACATCAGCAAGTGGGCGATGTAGTAGATCCAAGTTCTCAGACAGAAGACCTAGGAGATAATGCTATAAAAGCTAGTGATTATGGTATACAGAATTTGCAGCGCATAGTTCCCAATTTGGTGGAATGGACCCGTGAGGATGGCAAAAATTACGATGACCTTGAGAAACTCTACGGACAGGTAATTTCCCAGTTTAATCGATATATGGGGCATGTTTCTAACAATATAGGAGGGGTTTACGAAAACCATAAAACCTATGACCAGGAAGGTGCCGTTTATACCCATGTAGACAAAAATCATCAAAAGAACTGTATGGCCTTTTTACAGGAAGAACTGTTCAACACCCCAAACTGGCTGCTGGACAAAGATTTGTTCTCTAAAATAGAATATTCAGGTTCCGTTGAAAGGATCAGGGCACTTCAGGTAAGGACCCTCAACAATATTATGAGTCTGGGTAAGATGGCAAGGTTAGTCGAAAATGAAACGCTGAATGGGAATGATGCCTATTCCCTGGTGGAGATGATGCGTGATTTACGAACAGGGATCTGGTCCGAACTCCGTTCCGGCCGTTCCATAGATACCTACAGGCGTAATCTGCAAAAAGCACATATAGACAGGCTTCAATATTTAATGACTGCAGAAAACCAACGCAAAAGCTCTGATTTTGGTGGCTATAGAAAATCTACAGCCGTCAATACCAGCCAGTCAGATATCCGATCGCTGGCCCGGGCCGAATTGAATACGCTTCAACGGACTATCAGGACAGCAATTGGAAGAACCGGAGACACCATGAGCAGATACCATTTACAGGATGCTGTGGAGCGAATAGAGTTGATTCTGAATCCTAGTTAAAACCACGTGCTTCGATTAAGTGCACTATTATCTGGATGTAATTGCCCTCATGGTCCATTATACAAACGGCTATAAAAAGCGGTTACAACAGAATTTGACATTTTGACCACAAAAACAGTAGTGATTCACAACAAGTATCAGAAACAGGGCAGGTAAATACCTAATTTAGAGTATTGATAAAAACCCCGTGATATGACCTATAAAGCAAAGAGTTTGGTATATTTTTTTCTACTGTTATGTGCAATTGGCATGTATTATATACAAGGTGAAAACCTAAATAATATCAACGATCTTGAAAAAGTAGAAATAGCGGAAACCTCCAGGGCTAACGAACCTGATTCCGCTGACTTGAATTAATTTCAAAATCATTAAATTATACCAAAAGGATACGACTTTCGTATCCTTTTTTTATTCCCGATTGTGAAATATAAAGAAGCAATTTGTTAAATACATCATAAAACCATTCCCTGGTTTAAACCTTAGTTGCTGCCCTTAGTCCTACTGCTGAAATCATAAAATTTATGCACATGAAAAAAGTAGTATTAGCCATCTTATTAATGGCAGGAACCATGGTAGTAGCCCAGCAGGGAAAACACCATAAAGGTCCACAGGAGCAGCTAAAAAATATGACACCCGAACAGGTGGCTACGCTGGAAACCAAAAAACTTACCCTGGCGCTGGACCTTGACAAAAAACAACAGACGGCCATTAAAGAACTTCAACTTGAAAAAATTAATGAGCGAATGGCGAGAAGAGAAGCGATGAAGGAAAAGAAAGAGGAGGATTCAAATAAAGCCCCCAATTCAGCTGAACGATATGAGATGCATAGCGCACGCCTGGACAAAATGATTGCGTACAAAGAAAAAATGAAATCTATCCTTACACCCACCCAATATGAGAACTGGGAAAAGTTAAGTCTTCATAAAAGGAAACACCACAGAGGAAAGAAGAAATCACATAGCAGAGGCTAGTAAGAACTGGATTAAAAATAAAAACAAGCACATAAAAAGTGCTTGTTTTTATTTTAGGGTAGGCACTATTTTTTTCAAAGCTGAAATGGTATCATCCAGATCTTTATAGGACAAGGCGTCATTCAGGAAATAACTTTCAAAGGCACTCGGAGGAAGGTAGACCCCTTCTTTTAGCATCCCGTGAAAATACGCTTTAAAGGTCTCGTTATTTCCCTCAGCGGCCGTTGCAAAATCCACTACCGGTTCTGCACAGAAATGAACGGAAATCATGCTGCCGAAACGGTTTATCTGATGTATAACATTATGTTCTTCCAAAACCTCTGAAATTCCCTTATGCAGGTAGGCCGTTTTTTCTTCCAGTCGTTTAAAAACCTGAGGATCATTATTAAGCGCGCTTAGCATCGCTAATCCCGCACTCATTGCCAGGGGGTTTCCACTTAAGGTCCCCGCCTGATAAACAGGACCCTCCGGCGCGAGAAAGGCCATAATCTCTTCACGGCCACCAAAGGCTCCAACCGGTAAGCCGCCTCCAATTACCTTTCCATAGCATAGGATATCAGCGTCAATTCCCAAAACCTCCTGTGCCCCGCCCCTGCCAAGCCTGAAGCCGGTCATTACCTCATCGAATATTAATAAGATTTGGTGTGTGGTGCAAAGGTTTCGCAAGCCTTTTATAAATGCCTCATTTGGGGGAATACAACCCATGTTGCCAGCAACAGGTTCAATAATAACCGCGGCAATCTGGTCTTTATTTGCAGCTATCAGCTCCTCTACGCTCTCCAGGTTGTTATATATTGCTAATAAGGTATCCTTGGCCGTGCCCTGTGTTACCCCTGGACTATTAGGGCTCCCAAAGGTAACGGCCCCACTCCCGGCCTGGATCAGGAAAGAATCGGAATGCCCATGATAACAACCGGCGAACTTAATGATCTTATCTTTTCCGGTATATCCTCTGGCGAGTCGTACAGCCGACATACACGCTTCGGTACCACTATTAACAAAACGGATTTTGTCAATATTGGGGGCCATTTCTACAGCTAGCTGCGCCAATTGTGTTTCAATTTCGGTGGGCATTCCAAAGGATGTCCCCTTTCGGGCCTTTTCAATCACGGCTTCCAGAACAGGTTCATAGGCATGTCCCAGAATTAAAGGTCCCCATGACGATATGTAGTCTATTAGTCTGTTCCCATCCACGTCATGCAGATAAGCCCCTTTTGCCTCCTTGACGAAGATTGGATTACCCCCAACTGCCTTAAAGGCCCGCACAGGGGAATTAACACCCCCGGGAATTACCTTCTGTGCCTCGGTAAAGAGGGCGCTGCTTCTTTGATAAATCATATGGGATTATTTGAGTTTTTCTGTTCTGATCCTGAGTTCCTGGCCAACAGAAATATTGCTATCATTCATATTATTGAGTTCCATTAAATCCTCCAAGGGCATCAAATATCGTTTCGAGATGGAATAAAGGGTGTCCCCTCTTTCTACAATATGTAGCTTATAATCATAATCTTTTTTGGCCGGATAGACAGCATAACCTTCCCTGATAACCTCCCGGTCATACAAAAACAATTGGTACCGTTCAATAAAGGAGATTAGTTTCTGAGGATATTTCCTGTCTGTAGCGTAGCCCGCTGCCTTCAGCCCCTTAGCCCAACCTTTGTAGTTATCTCGCCTGAGACGGAATAGAGATGCGTATCGAGACCTTGACGACAGGAAAATACTATGATCTCTAAAAGAATACATAGGGTGATTGTATTTCCGGAAACACTCCCCTTTTCTATCATCATCGTGGTAAGCAAAATCACCATCCCATCCGGTGTGGCATTTTATGCCAAAATGGTTATTTGTTTTCTGCGTCAGTTCACCTCTGCCAAAACCACTTTCGAGTATCCCCTGGGCCAGTGTAATACTCGCCGGTATTCCATAGGCTTTCATCTCGAACTTGGCGATCTCAGAAAAGGTGTCAATATATTCCTCAATAGAACTTATTTCATAAACAATAAAATCCCCGTCATCTTCAGGCATGGGATACATTGATTCAGAATATTGCCTGCCTTGTGATTTCTTTTTATGAGTCGTGTCCTTATTCGCGTAACTACTCCTCTTTTTTGTGCCACATCCTTGTAGCACAAAAATCAATGCCAAAACCCAAAATAATTTTCTCATATGTTCAGTAACGGTAGTTTCTTTTGCTTTAGTACCCTATTCATTCCGATAATGCCCTGGAGCCCGCCGCTGTGAATGGCTAAAATGCGAGTGCCTTCCTTAAACCTGCCTTGGGCTGCCATATCCAGAATACCATATACCATTTTACCAGTATATACAGGATCTAACGGTATCCCGGTATTCTCTTTAAAATCATTGATAAAACTAATCAGCGCCGGTGAGACCCTTGCATAGCCTCCAAAATCATATGTCCTGATGAGCTCCCAATGATTTTCACGGACAAAATTACAAATATCTTTTTTCAAAAAGTCTCCTTTCAAAACCTGGTACCCCAGAACGGTTTGTCCGGCTTGTGAAGAATTGATTAAACCGGCCATGGTTCCACCGGTACCGACGCAACAAGAGATCACATCAAAATGTGTGTCAGCAGGGGTCAAAATTTCTTCACACCCCTTAACAGCTAAGCTATTTGTGCCTCCTTCCGGCAAATGATAAAAATCACCAAATGTTAACTTTAGTTTTCTAAGAAAATCCTCCTTGTTTTTGTTTCGGTACTCTGCACGACTCACAAAATGAAATACCATTCCTGCTTCATGTGCACTCGATAAGGTAGGATTATCCTGCCATTTTGCACTTAATTCCATTCCTCTTATTACCCCAATGGTTTTAAAACCAAATTCTTTCCCGGCAGCAGCTACTGCGGCAATATGATTGGAATAAGCCCCGCCAAAAGTAAGCAGTACTTCTGCTCCACTCTCTTTTGCAGCCTGAAGATTGTATTTAAGCTTTCGGTATTTATTTCCGGAAATTATGGGGTGAATAAGGTCTTCGCGCTTTAAATGCAGCGTTATCTTCTTTTCTTTAAGTATGGGTAAATTAATTCTGTGATTTGGTATGTCCACCCCAATGACCTTAGCGCATCCAAAGGTATTGAATAAAACTGTAGGAATTCCGGACCTCTAAATATCCGAAGTTATGCTCGTTGTGGTACGCTTCCCTCTCAAAACTGATATTTTGGTATGCTTTATAGCTGTCGCGATAAATAATCAACCTGATAAACCACTCCAGTAAATACCAAACATAAAATGGAATTACCAGCATCTCAAGTTGTTGTCTCAGGTGTATCTTTTCGTGATTTACCAACACCTGGTCATGCTTCAGGTGAAACTCCTTTAAAATAATAAAAGGCCAGAAAGATAGGCCTACATAATTACTGTGAAAGATGTATTTAATGATTAAGATCATATGTTTTAGATGGTCTATTCTCAAATATAATCTTAAAATATAAGAAACTTCCTATTTCCCCGATGACTTTCCCCACATTTGCGATGAAGCACATTACAACATATTTTCAACCTTGGTCTTCTGAGAAAAATACGGTTTTTAGCAGATCTGCTTAATTGTGCTAATTTTGCCAGGCAACAGACCATTGACAAATTATACTAAAGTTTGAAAAAAATAATTCCAATAGAGGAAGGCGATTTTTATCTTTCTGAAGAGGGATACCGGGTATTTACAGCCCAGTATTTACTGAAGCGGGGCTATTGTTGTGAAAGTGGCTGCAGACACTGTCCCTACGGATTTAATGAGAAAAAGTAATCCCCTTAAAATTCTGTGCTTCGGCATGATATTTGTGGTTATTTTTTACTAAATTAACTGTTGGTAATCCGAAAAAGAATTTGTTATGAAAAAAATTAAACTGTTGGCGCTACCGCTCCTGTTCATGGTGTTTCTTACATCTTGTGTCTCCGTGAAAGTTGCAGCGGATTATGACCGTGAAGCGGATTTTAAATCCTACAAATCGTACGCTTTCTACAAAACGGGAATAGACCAGGCGCAAATCTCTGATTTAGATAAAAAAAGGATTCTCAGAGCCATTGAAAATGAGCTTTCTTCCAGGGGCTTTGTAAAATCTGAGAAGCCTGATCTCCTTGTCAGCATTTTTACCAAGGAAAGAGAACGGGTTGATGTTTACAACAACCTTGGCTGGGGCTGGGGCTGGGGCCCCGGATGGGGTTACTGGAACCCTTGGATCTGGGGTGGTTATGGCTGGGGAGGCAGCAATGTAAGCACCCGTACAGAGGGCTCTCTGTATATAGATCTCATAGATGCCAATAGCAAGGAATTAG
>CBDUAW010000132.1:0-6693 GCA_965365215.1 uncultured Eudoraea sp.
CAGCTGGATTAGTCTGGATATACCACTTTCGGACTTTGCAGCCCCTACTGGTGGCGGATTAAGTGGCTTTGCAGGTGGTGCCAAAACCAATCTGGCACAAATTGTATTTGCCTCAGGGGGCATTTCAACAATCTTCGTAGACAATATGTATTTCTACTCAGAATAATTTAAGGAAAGAAAATAATATGAATAAGAAAAAACAAATACATATGATACTGAAAATGATTCAGGAAAGGTTTATGCCCGCAAGCCGGGAGCCTTTTTCAGGAATAAGGTATCTATTAATAGCTGGCCTAATGTTAGTTCATCTCGGTTGTGCTGTTGACGATACCCAAACTGTCGTGAATTTTACAGAATTGACCTTTCAGGATGAGTTTGATACCAACGGCCCACCTAATCCTGCCAAATGGACCTTTGATATAGGAACAGGGCCTAATAATGACGGTTGGGGCAATCAGGAATTGCAATACTACACGGATCGGACTGATAACGTAACCGTAAATAATGGATACCTGATCATTACCGCCCGGCAGGAAGATTTTGAAGGTTCTTCCTATACCTCGGCCCGACTGCTGACAAAAGGTATTTTTGAGCAACAATACGGTCGTTTCGAAGCCCGTATGCGACTGCCCTACGGAAAGGGGATGTGGCCTGCATTTTGGATGCTGGGTGCTAATATTGATACCAACCCCTGGCCTGCATGTGGTGAGATCGATATTATGGAAAATGGTGGATCCAGGCCTACCGTTATCAGCGGTGCCTTACACGGACCTGGTTACAATGGTGGTTTGGCCATACTAAAGGAGTACGATTTTGAAAATGATCGGGTCGATACCGGCTTTCACGTCTATGGCGTGGAATGGGGTCCTGAGTACGTTAATTTCTATGTGGATGATGTATTGTATAATCAACTTACACCGGAAGATGTCACAGGCCCCTGGGTATTTGACAACGGATCATTTTTTATGCTGCTCAACCTGGCAGTAGGGGGCAATTTTGACGGGCCACCAAACGAAGAAACAGCATTCCCGCAATCCATGTTGGTGGATTACGTGCGGGTTTATAAATATAACGGACTAGACTAACATCAAATATTATGAAACAAGTATTAAATACAACAAGCAAGTTTTCCATTGTGATCCTGACCCTGATCCTATGGGGTTGTACTGAAGTGGAAAGCCTTTTACCTACGGTGACCGCCGGGTTTACCTTTACCCTTAACGAGGAAACCGGTACAGTTACCTTTATAAACACGTCAGAAGACGCTGATAAATACGAATGGGATTTTGGGGATGGTACAGAATCTACCGAAATCAATCCGGTGAAAACCTATACCGCAACCGGCACCTATAGTGTTACCCTTAAAGCCCTTAGCAATGCAGGTGCTTCAGATTCTACAGAGCCTGTAAATATATCCGTAACCGTGCTTGAGTCTATAGCATTACCTATCACCTTTGATAATTCGAACATAGACTATGAGGCAAGTACCTTTGGAGGTGCATCATTTGAGGTAGTGGCCAATCCCGATCAATCCGGATCCAATGATAAGGCCGGAAATGTTGGGGCTATTACCAACGGAGGAAATGCCTTTGAGGGATTCTTCTTTGATCTTGACGCTGATATTGATCTGAGCACGGATAAGACTATAAGCATGAATTTCTGGGCAGATGCTCCGGTTGATCTGCTCCTAAAACTGGAGGAAGGAAGCGCAGCCGCTATTGAGACCAGTGTAAGTCATGGAGGAACCGGATGGGAAAGTATCTCTTTTGATTTTGACTCCTCTGATTCCTATTCGAGATTTACGTTCTTCGTGGATGGCCCGGGAACTACGGCCGGTACTTTCTATATTGATGATATAGAACAGGTTGAAACAACTACCGGAGGTGGCGGATTTGATTCCGGACTACTGACCAACGGGGACTTTGAGAACGGGGTAGATCCCTGGATTGGCAACGGCGCCAATGTACAGACCGATGGGGGCAACAGCTTTAACTTTGTTGATGTTACCGTTGCAGGAAACCCCTTCGATGTTAATTTGAGCCAGGTAGTGGAGATCACCCAGGGCACGAATTACATTCTGACCTTTGATGCATCTTCCGATCAGGCCCGAACCATGCTGGCGGGGATAGGACTTAATGAAGCACCGTTTACCAATACGGCACCGGAGGTAAACCTTACTACAGACACCCAAACCTTTACGCTGCAATTGAGCGCGGTCGACTTTGGTAGCGCCAACAGCCGGGTATTATTTGATATGGGGGCCGATGTAGGAACCGTGGTTATTGATAACGTTTCTCTTGTAGAAGGGGGAGACGGAAGTGATACAACCGGTGGTGGTGGTGGATTTGATTCCGGACTACTGACCAACGGGGACTTTGAGAACGGGGTAGATCCCTGGATTGGCAACGGCGCCAATGTACAGACCGATGGGGGCAACAGCTTTAACTTTGTTGATGTTACCGTTGCAGGAAACCCCTTCGATGTTAATTTGAGCCAGGTAGTGGAGATCACCCAGGGCACGAATTACATTCTGACCTTTGATGCATCTTCCGATCAGGCCCGAACCATGCTGGCGGGGATAGGACTTAATGAAGCACCGTTTACCAATACGGCACCGGAGGTAAACCTTACTACAGACACCCAAACCTTTACGCTGCAATTGAGCGCGGTCGACTTTGGTAGCGCCAACAGCCGGGTATTATTTGATATGGGGGCCGATGTAGGAACCGTGGTTATTGATAACGTTTCTCTTGTAGAAGGGGGAGACGGAAGTGATACAACCGGCGGCGGAGGCGGAAGCAGCGGATGTACAGGAACTGAAGTAGCAGCTACAGTACTTCCACTTGATTTCGAAGGATGTGAAACCTTCTTGTCGAGTCAGAACTTTGGCGCAGGCATAAGCTCTGAACTTACTGCGAATCCTTCTAAAACAGGTATTAATACCTCAGATTTTGTTCTTAGAGTCGATAAACCCACAGGTTCAGATTTCTTTGCCGGAATCCAAAATGTATTCCCGAGTAATTTTGATTTAACCACAACGGATACCTTTAAAATTAAGGTCTATTCCACCAAGGCAAATGTAGTTTTCAGATTTGAGCTGCTGGCTAATCCGAATGATGGCTCTATCGGTAATCCTGCTCCTGTTTTTGTAACAATACCAAATGCCAATGAGTGGACAGAGGTTGAATTTACGTTCATAAATCTTCCGGCCTCGCCAACGTCCTATAGCCAGTTGGTAATAAAACCCGACAATGATCAGTCAGACAGTCCTATTACTAACGGGGGCACCTATTATTTGGACGACTTAATACTGGAATAGTAATTCCATAAAACCTGAGAAAAGGTTAGCATAAGCGATTTATTGCTAACCTTTTTTTTACCAGATTGAACTGCAGGAGGCAGAAAAATGTTCTCCAATTAAAGGTTAAACAAAAAAATTGCACTTTTACAGGAATAATAGTCCTTAAATGAATGCATATGGATGAGCGCGACAAAGTGGTAAAAATGAACAAATCCTACACGGTTCTGATTAGTCTGATCGTAGCCCTGGGAGGATTCCTATTGGGTTTTGACAGTGCGGTAATTTCAGGTGCGGTTAAGGGGATTACAAGCTATTTTGAAATGACAGATGCCATGCTTGGCTTTGCCGTTGGCTGTGTCATTTTTGGCGCTATGGCAGGTAATTTGCTTGCGGGCCCTATGGCCGATAAATTCGGAAGGAAATATGTGCTCATTGCGGTAGCTGCCTTATTTACCATATCAGCGTCTTGGTCTGCCCTTGCAACTGGGTATACAGAATTCATTATAGCAAGAATTATTGGTGGCATTGGTATTGGGGGTGCTATTCTTATAGCCCCTATTTATATCGCTGAAATTGCCCCTCCTAGACTTCGGGGTAGTTTGGTTTCCTTTAACCAGCTAAATATCGTTATAGGGATATCTGTTGCATATTTTTCCAATTATTTCCTTGTAAATTACGGGGAAGAAAGCTGGAGATGGATGCTGGGAGTTGAGGCTATTCCTGCCTTTATCTATTTTTTGGCATTGTTTACGGTACCGAGAAGTCCGAGATGGTTAATTCTCAAATTGAACAAGGTAAAGACTGCACGCAAAATTTTACAAAAAATAGGAGGAGAAGAGTACGGTGAAATTACCGTTCTGGAAATTCAACGTGGTCAGGCGCGCATGGAAGAAAAAGGCAGGCTTACAGATCTTTTCAAAAGCAAGTATGCTACTATTATGATCATAGCACTCGGGATTGCGTTTTTTCAGCAGATTACCGGAATTAATGCCATTTTCTATTATGCACCAACCATCTTTGAGCAGGCAGGAGGAAGTACTGATTCTTCCTTCTTGCAGGCCATTGTAGTGGGCCTTACAAATTTGGTCTTTACCCTAGTAGCAATTTGGCTTATTGATAAGTTGGGCAGAAAGCCACTCCTGCTTATAGGTACCAGTTTTATGACTTTGGCGCTATTGTTGGCTACCCTGGCCTTTAACAATGCCACCTACGATTTTGAGGAGGCCTCTTTACAAAAGATTGGTAATACGGAAACCAAAGAAGCTTTGGCCGAGTTTGAAGGAAGGTCATTTGCAAGTCAGTCAGAATTGTTTACCGAGGTTAGAACTAAACTCAATGAGGAGCAATTCCTTGATTTTAAGCGGAATGAGATTACCAACTTTATAAGTATAAATGCTAACTTAGTGTTGATTGCGATACTTCTTTATGTGGCCTCATTTGCTATATCACTGGGTCCCGTAATGTGGACTCTGATCTCAGAAGTCTTTCCCAGCAAGATCAAGGGAATAGCCATTTCGGTAGTAGGATTTTTTAATTCCCTGGTTAGCTTCTCTGTAACACAGATATTTCCCTGGGAACTCTCAAATCTGGGCCCCACCACAACTTTTGCTATTTATGCACTCTTGTCTTTTTTGGCGATTCTTTTCGTCATGAAGTATGTGATAGAAACCAAAGGAAAGACTTTGGAAGAGGTAGAACAGTTATTGATAAGGTAATAAGTATCCACTAGCCCAAACTGAAAAGGATTTTTAACATATGAAAAATAGCAATTCTTCAAATAAGGTAAAACTCGAACAAGTAGAAATCGGTAGGGAGCACTACTTCAAGATTACCAACAGCAATGTGCTTAGACCCTTCTTTATGAGTATTGTTAGTGATTCCAACCATTGGATGTTTATCTCTAGTAATGGAGGACTTACCGCTGGCAGAAAAAACGCGCAATACTCTTTATTTCCATATGTTACTGACGACAAGATCACCGAATCTGTTGAAATAACGGGCAGCAAGTCTGTTTTCCGAATTCACAAGGGTGATAAAATCCATTTATGGGAGCCGTTTTCGGATCGTTATGAGGGGATTTATGATATTACCAGGAACCTCTATAAAAACCTGTATGGGAATAAAATTCTATTTGAAGAGATCAACCACGATCTGGAAATATGCTATCAATACCAATGGAATTCCAGCAATGAATATGGTTTTGTAAGAAAATCGAAACTTACCAACAATGGCTCGGAATTAATTGACATCTCTCTTTTAGATGGTATCCAAAACATCCTCCCTTTTGGAGTGGGCAGTGAATTGCAGAACAGGCAGAGCAATTTGGTAGATGCCTATAAAAGGAGCGAACTGCTAGAGGATTCGGGATTAGGGATCTATGCCTTAAGTGCCATTATTGTGGATAAGGCAGAGCCAAGTGAAGCCCTGAAAGCAAATATTGCATGGTCGCTTGGGCTTGAAAACCCTACCCATTTAGTATCCTCCTTACAGCTGAAAGACTTCAGGCATGGTCATCCTGTCGAGCAGGAAGATGATATTAAAGCTGAGAAAGGGGCCTATTTTGTTAAGGTGGATATGGAACTTCAGCCTGGGGCCAGCAAGGATTGGATAATAGTCGCAAATGTGAATCAAAACCATTCCGCAATTGCCTCTATCGCCAAAGCGATTAAAGAAGACGGGTCTTTGGCAAAAAAAGTAAACGATGATATTGATAAAGGCACGGAGAATTTAATTGCGCTGAATGCATCCTCAGATGGTATGCAACTTACCGGGGACCAATTAAGAGATACACGTCATTTCTCCAATACCCTTTTTAATATTATGCGTGGAGGCATTTTTGATGATAATTACCAAATTGAAAAATGGGATTTCAGGAATTATCTGGAAAAGGCAAACAGGGATGTGTATAATAGGTTTAAAAACGAAATAGCGGCACTCCCTCAGATATTTTCCCTTTCGGAACTAAAAGCAACAGCCGAAATAAGTGCGGACAATAATTTTAAACGGCTTTGCCTGGAATATTTACCTCTGAAATTCAGCAGGCGGCATGGAGATCCAAGTCGGCCCTGGAATGTTTTCTCTATCAATACACATAGTGAAATTGATGGATCTAAAATCCTGGATTACGAAGGAAATTGGCGAGATATTTTTCAAAACTGGGAAGCGCTGGCCCATTCGTATCCGGAGTTTATTGAAAGCATGATCCATAAGTTCCTAAATGCCACTACCTTTGACGGTTACAACCCTTACAGGGTAACAAAAGACGGGTTCGACTGGGAAACGATAGAGCCCGATAACCCATGGTCTTATATTGGCTATTGGGGAGATCATCAGATTATCTACTTACTAAAATTCCTGGAGTTTGCCGAAAACTTCAAACCAGGCGCCCTTAA
>CBDUAW010000133.1:0-6684 GCA_965365215.1 uncultured Eudoraea sp.
AAATACGAGGTCCTGGTCATTGATAAATCGGATCTCACTATCCGAATCCCTGAATTCCTTACGTGGATTGATCACATAGTTGGCAAAGACGCTGAATTTTTCACTTTTAAAATAGTGGCTTGTGCCAAAACTGTATTTTGGGAAAATAGCCTGTTCATAATTCCCCCTGAAACTCCCCCGATATCCCGGGATAACGTTTTCTGTGGTTCGAATATTCAGGATGGGCCCGTCCTCGGCCTCATAACTGGCGGGGGGGTTGGGAATCACTTCTATTGCCGAGATCATATCCCCGGACAAGCCTTTTAGGAATTCCTGTATCTCGGACTGGGACAATTGTATTTTCCGGTTGTTGAGATAGACGGTGGCCTCCGATCCCCTAATCTCCAGGTTGTCTTGTACCACAATAACTCCGGGGGCATTCCGTAAAATATCAAGGCTATTGCCCTCGCTCATCACGGTATTCTCCACATTAAAGATAATGCGATCGGCTTTCCGCTCCACCGTGGGGAGTTTCCCTGTCAGGACTACCTCATCGAGCCATTTACTATCGGGCTCTAAAACTATAGCCCCTATCTGGATATCAGACATGATTTCCAGGGGTACCAGGACCGACTGATACCCGAAATACTTTGCCTGCAGATAATAGAGTCCTGGGGTAATTTCCTTGATTTCAAAACGCCCGGCATCATCTGCAGAGATTCCCTTTACCAGGGTACTGTCTGTTACTTGTAATAAAACTACGTTGGAAAATGGGAGTGGCTGCCCTTCAGAATCCCTCACTGCTCCAGAAACTTCAAAAGTCTGGCCCGTCATAAACAGAGGTAGTAAGCCCAATATTAGGAGTAAGGGGGTTTTCACATTCAGGTAGGTTAATCCCCAAATCTATAAAATAAATCGGACTTGCCTCAGAAAGTGATCTCTACTGATATTCGTTCGCCCTCGCGGTCTATCACAACTGTTGTGGTATTCCCTTTTTCGAACACAGATAAGGCCCGCATATAACTCATCATATCGGTTACGGTGCTGTCGCCCATCTGTACCACAATATCACCTTTCCGCAAACCGGCCTTTTGGGCAGGTTTATCTTCGCTAACCCCATCTATGCGCATTCCTTTGCCATCGTACAAATAATCCGGGATCACCCCCATGGCTACCTTAAAACGGGGCACTTCCTCGCTTTCGTTCTTCGTCTTCCGGAAGCTTAGTTTAGGGTTATCGTCTAATTCCCCAACCAAACTCAGGATGTAGGACGAGATCTTCCGCATGCCCTCATAGTTCAGTTTCTCAGCATCATCGGTAGGCTTATGGTAGTCCTCGTGTTGCCCCGTAAAGAAATGCAATACGGGAATATCCTGCAGGTAAAAAGAGGTGTGGTCAGATGGCCCTACTCCTGATTCTTTGAGGACCAGCTTAAAATCCGTGTTCAGGGCGTTGAGCGACTGTGTCCAGACCGGGGCCGTCCCCGTTCCGCTGATGGAAAGTGTATTGTCATCGCGCATTCGGCCCACCATATCCATATTCAGCATGTAGTTTGCCTTCGATAGGTCGATCGTGGAATTTTTGGCGAAATAGTTCGATCCCAACAAGCCCATTTCCTCTCCCGAAAAGGCAATGATAAGATAATTATTGTTGGTATACCGGCTCTTGAGAGAATCTGCCACCTGCAATAAAACCGCTACGCCGCTGGCATTATCATCAGCCCCGTTGTGAACTGCTGCTTCCCCTCGGTGCAAAGAACCTTCCCCGCCCATGCCCAGATGGTCATAATGTGCGCCAATAATAACCGTGTTTGCTGCCTGGTTGTCTATATATCCTATTACATTGGTGCCGGTAATAGTGCTGTCTCCGGTATTGGTATACTGTATTTCCTGGTGCGGGTCTGTCTTGGGCTTAAAGGTAAAAGTCTGGAAATAGGTCCCTGCATGCCCCTTGGGTTCCAGGCCAATGGTTTTCATTCGCTGACGGAGGTATTCTGCGGTTTTTATCTCTTCAGGGGTGCCGGTTTCCCTGCCCATAAGAGAGTCGTTCGCAAGGATGGCTACATCATCTTCCAGGCTCACCGGATTGGGCTTCTCTTTTTTACACGAAAAAAACAAGACAAGAATTAGGGCAATAACAGTTCTATTCCACATATTTGCGATTATTTTTACACAAAATTAGACATCTTATGAGAAATATCCTTCTTTTAATAGCTTTAGCTCTTGTTTTTAGCTGTAAATCGGATCCTGAGAACAAGAAGAAAAAGGAAAAAGCGGAGAAACCTTCCCTAATGGCAGGCGCAGATACCCTGATCTATCCGGAAGAAAAATACTTTAAATCTATCCGCCAGATAACCTTTGGCGGAGACAATGCAGAAGCTTACTGGAGTTTTGACGATAGCATGATGGTGTTTCAATCGAACAATGAAGCATGGGGCATGGAATGCGACCAGATGTTTTTAATGAAGGTAGGAGAAACCTTCCAGGACACGATCCCGCCCATGATCAGTACCGGAATGGGGCGTACCACCTGTGCGTACTTTCTGCCCGATAATGAACACATCGTTTACGGTTCTACCCACCTGGTTGATCCCAAATGCCCGGAAGTGCCCTTGCGCAAAAACGGGAAATACGTTTGGCCGGTGTATGATTCCTTTGACATATTTGTGTCTGACCTGGAAGGAAATATCACAGCACAATTAACGGATACCCCGGGCTACGACGCCGAAGCCACAGTATCGCCAATGGGGGATAAAATAGTTTTTACCTCTATGCGGAGTGGGGACCTTGAACTCTATACCATGAACCTGGATGGAAGTGAAGTGAAACAGATCACAGATGAATTGGGATATGATGGGGGCGCCTTCTTTTCGCCCGACGGGACTAAGATCATTTTCAGGGCATCGCGGCCAAAAACAGAGGCAGAAATCTCCGAGTACAAGGAATTACTTTCACAGGGATTGGTTCAGCCCACCGAAATGGAACTCTTTATCTGTAATGCTGATGGAAGCGACCTGAGGCAGCTCACCTTCCTGGGCAACGCCAACTGGAGCCCCTTCTTCCACCCCTCCGGGAAAAAGATCTTGTTTTCGAGCAACTTTGAGGCAGAGAAAGGCTTTCCCTTTAACCTGTACTTCATTGATATTGATGGCAAGAACCTGGAGCGCGTTACCCACGGGGAAACCTTCGATGCCTTCCCGGTCTTCTCCAACGATGGGAAGTACCTGGCGTTTTCGAGCAATCGGAATAACGGGGGGACACGAGATACCAACTTGTTTATTGCAGAGTGGCAGGAATAAGGGAAACAAACGCTATCTTTGCACTCCTATTGAAAATTGCAGGAAAAGATAATGAAACACATTCGCAACTTCTGTATCATTGCCCATATTGACCACGGGAAAAGTACCCTGGCCGACCGGCTGCTGGATTTTACCGGATCTGTCACAGAGAGGGAAAAGAAAGTAAAGTTGTTGGATAATATGGATCTGGAACGAGAGCGGGGCATTACCATTAAGAGCCACGCCATTCAGATGGAGTATAAATACAAAGGGGAGGACTACATTCTCAACCTTATCGATACCCCTGGCCATGTTGATTTTTCATATGAGGTTTCAAGGTCTATTGCCGCCTGTGAAGGAGCACTTTTGGTAGTGGATGCGGCCCAAAGCATTCAGGCGCAAACCATATCCAACCTTTACCTGGCCCTGGAAAACGACCTGGAGATTATCCCGGTCCTTAACAAGGTAGACCTGCCCAGCGCCAACGTGGAAGAAGTGACCGATGATATTGTGGATTTGCTGGGTTGTGATCCTGAAGAAGTAATTCCTGCCAGTGCCAAAACAGGTATAGGGATTGAAGCGATCCTAAAGGCGATTATTGAAAGGGTCCCTGCGCCGGAAGGGAATCCTGATGAGCCATTACAGGCCCTGGTTTTTGATTCGGTTTACAATCCCTTCAGAGGGGTGGAAACCTATTTCAGGGTAATTAACGGGGAAATTACCAAAGGGCAGAAGATTAAGTTTGTTGCCACCGGGAAAGACTATTTTGCGGATGAAGTAGGGACCTTGAAACTTACCCAGGTTCCAAAAAAAAAGATAAGCACCGGGGATGTAGGCTATCTTATTACAGGAATTAAAGATGCGAGGGAGGTAAAAGTTGGGGATACCATTACCGATGCCGTAAATCCCACCCAAAATCCTATTGAAGGATTTGAAGATGTAAAACCCATGGTTTTTGCCGGGATTTATCCGGTAGATACGGAAGATTTTGAAGAATTAAGATCCTCCATGGAAAAATTACAGCTCAATGATGCCTCCTTGGTTTTCACGCCTGAGAGCAGTGCTGCACTTGGGTTTGGATTCCGTTGCGGATTCCTGGGAATGCTGCATATGGAGATCATCCAGGAGCGACTGGAAAGGGAGTTTGATATGACTGTGATTACCACGGTCCCCAACGTAAGCTACCATGCTTTTACCACCAAAGACCCTGATAAACCGATTATTGTTAACAATCCCTCAGACCTGCCAGATCCTTCCACCGTAGCGCGGGTAGAAGAGCCCTATATTAAAGCGACTATCATTACAAAATCGGATTTTGTAGGAAATGTTATGTCGCTCTGTATTGAGAAAAGAGGCCAAATCACCAATCAGACCTACCTTACTACGGAACGGGTGGAGCTAAATTTTGATATGCCCCTGGCGGAGATTGTGTTTGATTTTTACGACCGACTCAAAACGGTTTCCAAGGGATATGCTTCCTTTGATTATTCGCCCATTGGAATGCGGGTTTCAAAACTCGTTAGGGTAGACATCCTGCTGAATGCTCAGCCAGTAGACGCATTATCTGCCCTTGTGCATTTTGACAATGCCTACCATATCGGGAAGAAGATGTGCGAAAAGCTGAAAGAACTGATCCCAAGACAACAATTCGACATCCCAATCCAGGCAGCTATTGGCTCTAAGGTCATCTCCAGGGAAACCATCAAAGCCTTGAGGAAAGATGTTACGGCCAAATGTTACGGCGGGGATATTTCCCGTAAGAGAAAGCTATTGGAAAAACAGAAAAAAGGGAAAAAACGCATGCGCCAGATCGGTAATGTGGAAATCCCGCAGCAAGCTTTTATGGCGGTCCTGAAACTAAATGACTAGATTGGTTCAGAGCTAGCCTATATCCTTCCACAGATTTAAATTTTTATCCCTAAATTCATGGCATTCACCTTGATGCTAAATTGGAATGAAATCCGCTATACTTTGGGTAATGATTTGTCTGCCATTATTGCATTTTGCACAAACGGAGCCCCCGGAAACTGGGCAATGGGAAACTTTTGAAATTAGCCTTACAGCCGAAAAATCTTATGAGAACCCGTACACCGAGGTAGCGGTATGGGCCGTCTTTGAGAATGGTTCAGGGGAAATCCTGAAAAGGCCGGGCTTCTGGGATGGGGGAAGTACCTGGAAAATCCGCTTTGCTTCTCCAGATGATCACAGCCTTTGGGAGTGGAAAACGACTTCTTCCAATGTTACTGATACCGGCCTGCACGGGGTCTCTGGGAAAGTCCAGTCAAGGGAATATAGAGGAGACAACCCCCTTATCAAAAAAGGGCTGCTTAAGATGTCGCCTGGATATCGGAATGTAGTTCACCATTCCGGGAAACCCTTTCTCCTTGTGGCAGACACCCCATGGGCTATCCCTTTCAGGGCCACACGGGAACAGGTAGAAACCTATTCCGGGGACCGGCAGCAAAAAGGGTTTAATGCCGCCTTGCTAATGACCCTCCAGCCCGATACCAAAGCAGAGGGGCCGGATAAAAGGAATACTGTGGGAGGGTTTAAGCGGGCTTTTCAGGATCTTTCCTCAGGGCATATCAACAACATGAATGTGGACTACTTCCAATATTTTGATAAGCTGGTAGCAACCTTGATCCAACACGAAATTGTCCCTGTTTACCAACCCGTTTTTCACGGCTTTGGCTGGAAGGGCCTCGAGGTATTGGGCCCCATAATTAATCCAGAAGAGTATGTCCGTTATTGCAAATACTTATTGGCCCGATATGGCAGCATGCCTGCCATGTGGTTGATTGCCGGAGATCATGACGGAAATGATCCCGGGGTAAAAGAAAGCGGGGAAATGCTCCAGGAATGGGACTGTTATGCGCAGCCTACCGGGCTTCATTATAACCCCTGTGATGACTACGTAGCAGAATGGGCTATAAACGATCCCAATAAACGTTGTGAACATTACAACAAAACCCATCAGGAAGAAGACTGGCTCGATTTTCAGTGGGCCCAAACCGGTCATAACGGGGAGCACCTGGAACATAAGGTAGAAGCAATGTACAACAACCTCCCTGTGAAGGCAGTGGCCAATGGAGAGCCTACCTATGAGGGTATGAACGATGGTAAAAACGGCCTGGGCTGGTGGCAGGGGGAAGATGCTTGGCTGCAATTGATGCATGGAGGAACTATGGGGATCGTCTATGGGGCGGCAGCTGTTTGGCAATGGAAAATTACCGCAGAAGAAGAAGGCTGGACTGCCTGGTCTTCACAACCAAAATCCTGGGAAGAGGCACTTCAGATGGAAGGTTCGGTGGGCTGATGGAATCGTAACCCGACGCGTAAGCGAGGAATCCTGCCCCTCCTTGATTACGCCTAGGGTTTTACGATGTCGAGCGGCGCTGGAGTAACAGGCATTGGAAATGATGGGTGAA
>CBDUAW010000134.1:0-6660 GCA_965365215.1 uncultured Eudoraea sp.
TCCATTCTTTTCTTTAAGCGATCGCTGAAATTTTCAAAGTATCCGTCGGGAATTCCAAAGCCTTCTTTGTTGGGCAGTCCGTGCTGTTCCTCCTTCATTTGGCTCATAAGTCTTTCGGAAAGGCTATCAAAATAGCCTTCCGGGACTTTAAAACCTTCTTTTTTGTACTTCTTATTCATGCTTTAGGTTTGACTTGCCATTCTGCAAAAGGTTTAACCTTCTTTCAAATAGGCTTCTATTTTTTTTACTGCTATATGGTACGATGCCTTAAGGCCTCCTACCGATGTTTCCAGGATCTCAGATATCTCGTCGTATTTCATTTCCTGAAAATACTTCATATTAAAAATCAGTTTCTGCTTCTCCGGTAAGGTGGCAATTGCCTTTTGTAATTGCAGTTGAATTTCCTCACCTTCAAAATATACATCAGACTCCAGATTATTAGCAAGCTTTTCCTGCAGTTCCTCACTATTGACCCTTAGTTTCCTGGATTTGGTCTTGAGAAATGTCAGGGCTTCATTGGTCGCAATCCGGTACATCCAGGAATACAATTTACTATCCCCCTTGAACCCCTCAATATTCCGGAATACTTTGATAAACACGTTTTGTAGCACATCGTCAGCATCATCATGGTTCAGGACAATCTGACGTATATGCCAGTACAAACGCTCTTTGTAGGTATTTACGAGTACCTCAAAAGCTTGGGCCTGGCAATTTTTGTCTTTTAACTGTTCTACTAACGTTTCTTCAGCAATCAAAGCAAGCTTATTATGGTCCTTAGACTTGGAATTATAACAATGGTTTAATTCAATTTCAGGCTAAAGACTGCATTTCAACGAGTTTTTTATACGCTCCATTAGCATTCATCAGCTCCAGATGCGTCCCTTGTTCTACAATTTCTCCTTTCTGAAGTACCACTATTTTATCTGCTTTCTGAATAGTAGACAGTCTGTGGGCAATAACCACAGAAGTTCGATTTTGCATCATTTTTTCGAGTGCATCCTGTACCAGTCGCTCACTTTCCGTATCAAGGGCTGAAGTAGCTTCATCCAGGATCATAATGGGCGGATTTTTCAGGACGGCACGCGCTATTGAAAGGCGCTGTTTCTGGCCTCCGCTCAATTTGTTGCCCCCATCACCAATATTGGTGTCATAGCCATTCGGGAGTTCGCTAATGAAATGATGGGCATTGGCAATTTTTGCGGCCTCAATAATCTCTTCTTCGCTAGCATCGGCTTTACCCAGGCCTATGTTGTTTTTTACTGTATCATTAAAAAGGATAGAATCTTGGGTAACCAGGCCCATAAGATTTCGCAAGGATTTCTTGCTTAAGTCTTTTATGTTAATACCATCTATCGCTATCTCCCCTTCGGATACATCATAGAATCTTGTAATAAGGTTCGCAATGGTACTTTTACCGCTTCCCGATTGTCCTACCAGGGCTACGGTATGGCCATTGGGAATCTTTAGGTTGAAATTCCTTAAGACCATGTCTGCCTCATATTTAAAGGAAACACCTTTAAGACTGAGTTCTCTTGTGAAGTCTTCCTTTTGTACCGGGGAGTCAATTTCGGTTATAGGATTTTCTGTTTCCAAAACCTGCATCACTCTTTCTGCCGCTGCATTTCCTTTTCTGACCCCATAAGATGCCTTGCTAATTGCTTTTGCAGGGGTTAATATGTTATAAGCCAGACCCATATATGCAATAAAGGAAGAGGCATCCAGGGTTTTATCTATCAGGACCATCTTTCCGCCAAACCAAAGCAAAACCCCAATGACCAGTATTCCGAGGAATTCTCCTGTTGGAGAGGCCAGGTTCTGACGATTGAGTAATTTATTGGAGAACCTGAAAAATCGCAGCGTTGAGTTCTTAAAGGTCTGGTAAAAGCGCGATTCAGCATTAAACGCTTTTATAACCCGTAGCCCACCAAGAGTTTCTTCCACAATAGACAAAAATTCCCCTTGCTCCTTTTGCACCCTCAGGGATTTCTTTTTGAGGGATTTTCCAATCCTTGAAATAATCATCCCGGCAATAGGAATGAAAATGAAAACAAATAGTGTCAGTTTAACACTAATAAAAAACATGATCATTATGGTAAAGAGAATGGTAAGGGGCTCTCTAATGATCAGTTCCAAAATTGAGAGGAAGGAGTGTTGAATTTCCAGCACATCGGAGGTTATCCGGGCTATGACGTCACCCTTTCTTTTTTCTGAATAGTAGGAAATGGGTAGTTCCACTATTTTCTTGTACATACTGTTTCGTATGTCTTTCAGTACCCCATTTCTTAGGAAGGTGATAAAATACATCGCCAGGTAATTAAATAAATTTTTAAACAAAAAGAGCACCAGCACCAGACCAATGACAAGCACCAGGCCTTTCATTTCATCATCCCCTGCATAGGCTGTAATTTGATAATTGATATAATCTTGCAAATACGTTTTCAGCTGCCCCAAATCTGTGTAAATGGGTTTTTGATATACTTTTCTCGACTGGTCAAAGAGTACATCAAGCATTGGGATGAGCGCTGCAAAGGAAAGGGCGCTGAACAGCGCATAAAGGATATTAAAGAAAATATTGAGGAACCCATACTTTCGGTAGGGCAACGCAAAACGAAGAATTTTTCGAAAATAATTCATTACCCTAATTTCAGTTCCCTGAGGATTCGATTAATTTTATCCTCAAGAGCCTGTTCGGCTTCTTGGAATTCTGCCTTGTTGTTCACCTTGGTATTGACACTAAAGTAAAATTTTATTTTGGGCTCAGTACCACTTGGCCGGGCTGCCATACGTGTTCCGTCTTCTGTGGTATATATCAGCACATTAGACTTTGGAATATCAATGGGGCGCGAGGTAGCTGTTTTCAGGTTTTTCGAAACAGAGGTGCTATAATCATCTAAAACTACCACTGGGGAGCCATCTATTGACTGAACAGGATTTTCCCTGAAATCGACCATCATTTGTGCTATTTCTTCCGCACCTTGCATTCCTTTTTTCGTAAGGGAGAGCAATTTTTCCTTATACAATCCGAAGGCTACATAGCAGTCTATCAATTCATTGAAAAAAGAGCTGCCCTTGGCTTTTGCCTGGGCGCCAATCTCACAGGCCAGCAGGGCAGAGGTAACCGCATCTTTGTCGCGTACAAAATCCCCAACCATAAAACCAAAACTCTCTTCTCCGCCTCCTATAAAATCCTGATCAGGGAAATCCTTGATCATTTTTGCAATCCATTTAAAGCCGGTAAGTGAAATTTTGCATTCCACATTGTAAGCTTCAGCGAGTTTGCTCATCATAGGGGTGGAAACAATGGTAGAAGCTATAAATTCATTGCCTTTAATTCCATGGGCTTTTCGCTGCTCCAATAAAAAACGGGTCATCAGTACCATTGTCTGATTACCGTTCAGCAATTGCATCTCCCCTTCGTTATTCCTAACGGCAATTCCTAAGCGGTCACTATCCGGGTCAGTCCCTATTACCATATCTGCTCCAATTTCCTTGGCTTTTTTCATGGCCAGTGTAAGGGCCTCAGGTTCTTCGGGATTGGGTGATTTCACCGTTGGAAAGCTACCATCGGGCTCGCTTTGCTCTTCAATTATGGTTACCTGGCTGTAACCTGCCCTGCGTAATACCTCAGGTATAGCTGTGATAGACGTACCATGCAGGGACGTAAATACAATTTTAAAATTATCCTTTCCGACAGCTCCGAAATCCCCGTTGCTTACCGAGGCCGTAATAAATGCTTCATCCACTTTACGGTCTATCATTTCTATGAGGGAGTCATCGGCCTTGAATTTGATATCCTCAAAGGAAAGGGAATTAATCTCATCTATGATGGCTTTGTCTTCCGGGGGAACTATCTGTCCGCCATCGGTCCAGTACACCTTATAGCCATTGTATTCCGGAGGATTATGTGAGGCTGTTAGGACAACCCCTGCATGACATTGGAGGTATTTTACCGCGAAGGAAAGTTCAGGGGTGGTGCGCAATTCGGAAAACAGGAACACTTTAATGCCATTGGCAGAAAAGACCTCGGCCACCAATCTAGCCAGGGTATCGCTGTTATGGCGGCAATCATATGCTATTACTACTCTTATTTCCTCCCGCGCATACACTTTTTGTAAATACTGGCTTAATCCCTGCGTGCTTTTACCCAGGGTATATTTGTTTATGCGATTGGTACCTACCCCCATAACCCCGCGCATGCCACCGGTACCAAATTCGAGATTTTTGTAAAATCGGTCCTTTAGTTCGTCTTCATCATTTTCAATTAGGTGTTGGATCTCTTTTTTGACAGCCGGGTCAAAAAAATCGGTAAGCCATGATTTGGCATTGGCTAGTATTTCCTCCATATCTTATTTAGGATTTTCTTTGCCTGACAAAATTACGAAGATTATCACATTAACGGCCCTTAGAGGTTTAATTCCTCGGAAATGGTATAACGGGGCTCATTTTTTTTAGAACGGACCATAATCTCTCCCAGAAACCCTGCAAGAAAAAGCTGTGTTCCAATGATCATGGCAGTCAATGCAACAAAAAACTGAGGTCTTTCGGTGAGGAGCCTTCCAAATGGATTAATAAATAGCTTGTCAATGCCCAAATAAGTCGCAAAACCGAATCCAATCAGGAACATCAATACACCCAGGGCTCCAAAAAGGTGCATGGGCCTCTTTGAGAACTTAGAAACAAACCAGATCGTAATCAGGTCCAAGAGCCCATTTATAAAACGCTCGGCCCCAAATTTCGTTTTGCCGTATTTTCTTGACTGATGCTGAACCACCTTTTCTCCAATATTCACAAAGCCTGCATTTTTCGCTAACACAGGAATATATCTGTGCATCTCCCCAGATACCTCAATTGTCTTGATTACATCATTCTTAAATGCTTTTAGACCGCAGTTAAAATCATGCAATTTTACGCCGGAGGTCTTTCTTGCCGCCCAGTTAAATACTTTAGAAGGAATATTTTTGGAAATAACCGAATCATAGCGCCTCTTCTTCCAGCCCGAAACCATGTCATAGGCCTCCTCATTGATTAGCTTGTACAATTCAGGAATTTCTTCCGGATTATCTTGCAGATCAGCATCCATGGTTATAACAACTTCCCCTTGCGCCCGGATAAATCCGGCATGCAGGGCCTGGGATTTGCCAAAATTTTTTCTTAATCGCACCCCTTTTGCCTGAGGGTTCTTTGCGCAAAGGGATTCAATTACTTTCCAGGAGTTATCCGTACTGCCATCATCAATAAAGATGATCTCATATAAAAAATGATTGGATTGCATAACCCTTGCAATCCAATCATGTAATTCGTTTAAAGATTCTTCTTCGTTGAGTAAAGGAATTACTATTGAAAGGTTCATCATGTTTTTAGCAAACTTCCTATCAAAAGTACAATTTTACTTCTTAATATTCCGGTTTCGCTTTCTTTAGAATAAGTCCGGCAATTAATCCGATTACAAGGCCGATCAGAATATTGAAAATCAGGATTACGGGATAGCCAAACCAGAAGTATTTAATACTCATTTCCTTTTGCTGTGCGAGTTGTTCCGCGGTTAATTGTCCGCTGGCTTCTACCTCAGCCAATCTGGCTTCGGTTACTTTAGCGGCGAAATCGGGATCGAGGACATTGGTGAGGACAAGGAGATAGATGATGTAGATTATCCCTGATATAAGGGCAATTCCCGCCCCTATTTTTAATGCCTGCCCAATAGTTAGAAAGCCGCCATTTGCCTTCCTGAAGGCAAAAATACCCCAAAAGATTATAGCCACCATCATCACAATACCAATAATAGTGGTGCTTGTGTCCTGGCTGGTATGTGCGTCCATTGTGAATAGCATAACAGCGAATACCACAGAGAGGGCTCCAAGAATTAATCCGTAGTTCAATGAAAACTTACCGGTTTTAGGTTGTTTTTCTTCCATTTCTTAAATTTTTGAGTTGATTACATCAGTTAGTTGTAAGGGTGATTGTTTTGTTACAAATAAAGATACAATTTTTAACTTTTCTTTTTTAAGGAATTAAATTGCAGGTTCTTGGAAAAATAATTAAATTTGCCCCCTGAAAAATCAGGAGGTTTTAAAGACAATACGATGAGAAAAGATATACATCCAAAGAATTACAGAATAGTAGCTTTTAAAGATATGTCTAACGATGACGTGTTTTTAGCAAAGTCTACTGCTGACACAAAGGAAACACTTGAAGTAGATGGGGTTGAATACCCTTTGGTTAAGCTGGAAATTTCCAGAACTTCTCATCCATATTACACAGGTAAGGCCAAATTGGTAGATACTGCCGGTAGGATCGACAAGTTTAAAAGCAAATACGAGAAATTTAAAAAACCTGCAGCTAAGTCCTCAGAAGCAAAAGAAGAAGGGAATGAAAAGGCATAGTTTGCAATTTTGAAATAAATCTGGGGCCCCTGAAAACATTCAGGGGCCTTTTTTTTTAATTTTATGAAAATGCCACCTATGAATTATATCTTGTTTGATGGTGCTGAACGCAATTCCCTTTTGCCTTTTACCTTTACCAGGCCTGTTGCGGATATCCGGATTGGGATTCTGACCATCAGAGAAAAATGGGAATTTTATCTGAACACTAAGACCAGCAGCAAGACCGAAGCCTATTTGTCGGGTAAATTTCCCATGAGACTTACCACTCGTAATATCTTCA
>CBDUAW010000135.1:0-6623 GCA_965365215.1 uncultured Eudoraea sp.
TCTGCTGTTTAAAAGGATGCTGGGATTCAGGATGAAGTATTTTGACAATTCCTCTGTGGGGGTATTGGTGACCAGGGCGGTAGCAGATATGCAGCGGATCGGAGAGATTTTTAGCCAGGGTTTTTTCGTTATTGTAGCCGATTTATTGAAAATGCTCGTTGCAGCAGGAGTAATGCTGGTTATGAACTGGAGACTTTCCCTTATTGTCTTTGCGCTCTTACCTATTATACTCTATGCAACCCGCTTGTTTCAACAGAAGATGAAGGTGGCTTTTATTGATGTAAGGGCTCAGGTGTCTAACCTTAATTCCTTTGTACAGGAGCGACTCACCGGGATGAAGATTGTACAACTTTTTACCCGGGAGGATATTGAGAGTAAGAAATTCAGGGATATCAATGAAAAGCATAAAAATGCCTGGTTAAAAACGGTTTGGTATAACTCCTTTTTCTTTCCTGTGGCAGAGATTGTATCATCGGTAGCTATCGGACTTATTGTATGGTATGGCGGATTGCAGAACGTTGCAGGTTTAAATAGGGAGGAATTTGGAACTATCTTCGCTTTTATACTGTTAATTGAAATGCTGTTTCGCCCCCTTCGGCAGATTGCAGACAAATTCAATACCCTGCAGATGGGGATGGTAGCCGCCAACCGGGTTTTTAAGATCCTGGACACAGACAGCCATATTGAGGACATCGGTACTCTTGAAATAGCGCAGGTTCAGGGTGGGCTGCGTTTTGACAATGTCCGCTTTGGTTACCTGGAAGGGGAGGAAGTACTTCACGGAATATCCTTTGCAGTGAAACCCGGGGAAACCATTGCCATTGTTGGGGCAACAGGTGCGGGAAAGTCGACCATCATCAATTTGCTGAGTCGGTTTTATGAGATCAATTCAGGCGCCATTTATATGGATGATACCAATATCCGGGATTATAAGCTTTCGTCTTTACGAAAGCATATAGCGGTAGTGTTGCAGGATGTTTTTCTCTTCGCTGATACCATCGCCAATAACATTTCTCTTCGAGACGATTCCATATCAGAAGAAGCAATTGTTTCAGCGGCCCAACAGATTGGGGTGCACGAGTTTATAAGCAGTTTGCCTGGGGGTTATACCTATAATGTAAAGGAGAGAGGAACCATGCTCTCTAGCGGGCAAAGGCAATTAATTGCTTTCCTGAGAGCCTATGTAAGTAACCCTAGTATCCTGGTGCTGGATGAGGCAACTTCTTCGGTAGACACCTACACCGAGCAGCTGATACAAAAAGCGACCGACAAAATTACAGAAGGCCGAACATCTATTATAATTGCCCACCGCCTGGCCACGGTTAAAAAGGCAGACAAGATCCTGGTAATGGACGCCGGCCATATCGTTGAAATGGGGACACATAAAGAACTGCTCAAGAAAGACGGCTACTACTCCAAACTCTATGAAGCACAGTTCCTGGCGGAGGAGGTGGCTTAAGGCTTTGGGGGTAAAAGATCCTCTAGGGTAATATCACCAGTTATAATAAATATTATAGGCATTAAAATGGATATTCCCATGTATCCAAAAAGGAAAAGCATAATAAAGAGTAGGCTGCGCGCCACTTTCGTACCGGCTGAATAGGGGTGCGTCCTAATAAGGGCAAAGAGGATATACCCCACCATTACACCTATAAAAATAAAAGAGAAGGTCAAATATCCATCCGGGTTCAACAAGAGTATAAGTAAACTCACCGGGAACGTAATTATGGAATAATGGGATAAAGCATAGGTGGCCGTGACAATATACTCCGGTAAGTTGTAATCACGTTTGTTAATTGAAAGGAAGCCGGCTACGGCAATTACCGGGATATAGAGAATAAACACAAAGTTGCTGTACTCCATGGTGGCTTCCATCAGTTTAGCGCTGCCTGCCTGATTCACCCCCATCCCCAATACATCAAAATCCATCTCATTCAATGCAAACCGTTTCATGAAATAAAAAAGGACGCCTGAAAGGGCCAATGACAGGGTGAGATAATTAATGGGGTTCAGGTACTTTCTCCTCGTCCCATCCACATAGCCGGTAATAACCTTTTCCGGCCATATGGTGAGATGACCTATTGTCCTGAAAAAATTGTTCTCCAGGTTCAATATGCGTTCGAAAATATCCGTAAATAGCCCTCTGAAGGTGATCCGTTTGAATACAATTTTAGCACCGCAAACAGGACAGTACTTAAAATCCGTTCTCAGATTAGCCCGACAATTTTTACAATTCATATTTATTGCAAGTCTTTTTTGATAATGGCTTCTAAATCCTTAAGGTCCTTGTACAGCACAAATTCCCCATTTTTTATATAGGATATTAATCCGGTTTCCTCACTGACCACAAGGGCAAGAGCATCGGTCCGTTCGGTGATCCCTACTGCGGCCCGATGCCTAAGGCCAAACCTGAGGGGAATGGAACGTTCATTGGAAACCGGTAAAATGACCCGAGTTGCCGTGATATAGTTGCTTTCAATTACCGTAGCCCCGTCATGGAGAGGACTGTTCTTAAAAAATATACTTTCTATGATGGGTTGGTTTACCTCGGCATACATGGAATCCCCGGAAGATTTGACAAAATCGAGCGAATTGTTTCTTCTGAATACCAGGATCGCCCCGGTCCTGGAAGCGCTCATTTTTTCGCAGGCCCCCAGAACAGCTGCAACATCGGTTTTCACCGTAATTCCTTCCTGCCTCAAAAATTTAAAACGTTTGGAAAAATTCCGTTTGTTGGCCAGGTTGGTTGAGCCAATCATTAATAAAAACTTTCGGATTTCCTGTTGGAAAACAATGATCAAAGCAATAAGACCAACAGACATAAACCCTCCCACCATGCTACTGATCATCTTCATATCCAATAGCTGGGTAAGCTTCCAAAAGCCCCAGACAATGACAATCCCGATAAAAATATTGATAGCTGCAGTACCGCGTACCAGTTTGTAGATGTAGTAGAGTAAAATAGCAACCAGGACTATGTCTATGATATCAGTTACTTTAAAATCCAGAAAGTCTAAAAAATCCAATCCCAGTCGTTTTTGTAAAATTATGAAAAATAGGATTACAAAAATTCTTCAAATTGCTTAGCCCAGTGCTTGGTAGAGCGTTATGCAGTCCAGGGCTTCTTTTACATCGTGTACCCTCAGGATATTTGCACCCTGGGAAAGCGCATACATGTGCAGGGCAGTAGTACCATTCAGGGCTCCTGATGCATTGGTGTTTAAGGTTTTATAGATCATGGACTTTCTGCTGAGCCCAACCAATATTGGGCGTTCCAGAATTCTGAAATACCCCAGTTCCTTTAAGAGCTCAAAATTCTGTTCCAGGGTTTTTGCAAAACCAAATCCTGGATCTATCAAAATATCGGTAATACCCGCTTCGGTTGCCCTGGCTATTCGTTCTGAAAAATAAAAACAAATGTCTTCCAGCAAATTATCGTAATGGGTTTTGTCCTGCATGGTTTTAGGTGTGCCCCGCATATGCATCATAACATAGGGCACTCGTAATTGAGCAACGGCGGTTAACATCTTTTCATCCTGAATACCGGCCGAGATGTCATTAATCATAGCTGCTCCATGGGATACGCATAGTTTAGCCACCTTAGCTCTAAAGGTGTCTACGGAAAGTAAAAGTTCGGGGAATTCGGCCAGTAATAAATCAATAATTGGCAAGATCCTTTTCAGTTCTTCTTCTTCCGTTACAATGGCGGCCCCCGGCTTGGAACTATAGGCCCCCACGTCAATAAAAGTAGCGCCTTCAGATTGCATTTTAGCCACCTGGGAAAGAATCTCCTTCGGATTTCTATATTTTCCCCCGTCGTAAAATGAATCGGGCGTAACATTCAGGATACCCATAATTTTGGGTCTGTCGAGGCGTATTAGTCGCCCTTTGCAATTCAGTGTCATTCAAGAGGTGATTCTGCTATTGTTCATTCTTTTATTACTGCTCAAGTTTAAACCTAAAACTTTGACGATTATAATAATTTGAGCGAAATTTACGGAAATTACAGACTATTACATGCAGCAAACCTCAGAACAATACAATGATGTTATAAATCGTTGTAGAGACCTTTTTACAAAAAAAATGAAAGACTATGGGAGCGCATGGCGAATCCTGCGTCTTCCTTCCCTTACCGATCAGATCTATATTAAGGCACAACGTATCCGCAGCCTGCAGGAAAACGAAATGAGAAAAGTAGATGAAGGTGAAATCCCCGAGTTCATGGGGATTATTAATTACTCCATAATGGCGCTAATCCAGATAGACAAGGGTATTGCCGAAGAGCCAGACCTATCCCCGGAAGAAGCAACAGCCCTCTATGATGAGAAAGTAGCGGAAACCAGGACACTTATGGAAAATAAAAATTTCGATTACGGAGAAGCCTGGAGGGATATGAGAGTAAGCTCCCTAACCGATCTTATATTGCAGAAGTTGTTACGGGTAAAGCAGATCGAAGATAACAGGGGGAAGACCTTAGTAAGTGAGGGAATAGATGCAAACTATCAGGATATGATTAACTACGCTGTCTTTGCATTGATTCATATAAACGAAAAAACCAGAGCAGGTCAATGAAATATTTAGTTGGAATATCACGAGTTATAGTTGGGATACTTTTTATTATCAGCGGCTTTATTAAACTCAATGATCCTGTCGGGTTTTCTTTTAAATTGGAAGAATATTTTAGCCAGGGGGTATTAGACCTACCCGCATTTATGCCCTATGCCCTGGCGATATCACTTTTTGTGGTTATCCTGGAGGTAATTTTGGGCGTACTTCTGTTATTGGGTCACAAGGGAAAGATTACCGTATGGAGCCTTTTGCTAATGATTTTATTCTTTACGTTCCTTACCTTTTATTCTGCCTATTTCAATAAGGTAACGGATTGTGGATGTTTTGGGGACGCCATAAAATTAACTCCTTGGGAATCTTTTACCAAGGATATAATACTCCTTGTGCTGATCCTGATCCTGGTAGCTGGCTTGAAGTATATTAAGCCTATACTTCCTAGAAAACCTACGCTGGGCCTTCTTTTGGTTTCGTTGATACTTTGTATAGCCTATGCCAATTACGTTTTGAATCACCTGCCGGCAATAGATTTTCGGCCGTATAAAATTGGGGCAAATATTGAAGAAGGGATGTCCACGCCGCCCAATGCCCCCAAGGCCATCTTTGAGTATGCCTGGAAGTTTTTGGTGAACGGGGAAGAACAGGTAGTGGTTACCAATGGGGACTATCCAAGTGTAGACGGAGAATTTATTGGCGTGGAAACCACTGAGATCCAAAAGGGCTATGAACCCCCGATCCATGATTTCACCATTGAGAAGGATGGGGAAGACTTTACTAATCTATTTCTTAGGGAGGGGCGCCTTATAATGGTTGTGGCCTATGACCTTGTCAAAAGTAAGCTGGAAGCATTTGAAAGTATTAAGGGATTTACGGATAGTGCACTTGAGAAAGGATACACCGTTATTGGGATGTCGGCATCTGGAGATGAGTTAAGTAAAGAATTGGTTGAGAAGTACGACTTGAGTTTTGATTTTTTCTTTACGGATGAAACCACCCTAAAGACCATCGTTCGGTCTAATCCCGGAATTCTCGTTTTGCACAAGGGAACGATTGAAGAAAAAGTTCATTTTAATGATCTGGAGGAATTGGTACTTAGGAATTACGCTGACCGACTTAAGCTCGATATAGGCTTGAAACATAAACTTGACAGCATAATGGTTCTGGATCAGAAATATCGCGGGGAGGCCAATTTTGACAATTGGCATTTACAGCAGTCAATTGATAGTTCCAACATGAAATTTGTAGAAGAAATCTTCCAGGCGCAGGGATACCCAGGGAAATCTATTGTGGGCGAGGAATCTCAACTTGTTGCCTGGTATGTACTTCAGCATTCTAATAAAATTGAACAGTACATTTCTTTGATTGAGGAGGCTGCAAACCAAGGAGAAATCCCTTTCAGATCGTATGCTATGATGCTTGATCGTTATCTGATGCAGCAGCAGAAACCGCAAATTTATGGAACGCAGGGCTCTAGTTATTTCATTGGAACCCCAAATCAAATAAGTTTCATATGGCCCATTGAGGAAGAAGCGGAAGTTAACCAAAGGAGGATAGAAGCAGGTTTTGACAATACCGTTGAAGAAAATGGGAAAAATCTCTTTGGTGAGGACTTTGAATATCAAGCTTTTACCATTGAAGAAATTCAGAAAATAATTAATAAGTACGCTAAAACCGAGAATTAATGAGAAGTAAAATTGTAGCCGGCAACTGGAAAATGAATAAGAATCTTGATGAAACCAGGACTTTGATCAAAGCGCTAAAACAGGGCTTGCCCGAAACCAAGGCAGAAGTGATGGTGGCACCAACCTTCGTAAATCTTATGGCAGCTGTAGAGGCAGTGTCTGGTTCGCCAATCCAGGTAGCGGCTCAGAATATGCATTTTGAGGAATCCGGGGCCTATACAGGTGAAATTGCTCCGGGAATGCTAAAAAGTATAGGCGTAGAAACAGTCATTATTGGGCATTCAGAGCGAAGGGCTTATTTTGGGGAAAACGATGCCCTTTTAAAGAAGAAAGTAATAAAAACGCGCGTCGCCTTAAATATTTTGATAAAGCCAC
>CBDUAW010000136.1:0-6622 GCA_965365215.1 uncultured Eudoraea sp.
CGCCGGCTTTGATTCCGTCTTCTATAGTAATGAGTTGATCATATGATTGGAATATGCGAGATAGCAATGCCTTATCCAGCGGTTTAACGAACCGCATATTGTAGTGACCTATGTACTCCTTTTCCTCCAGGTCATTGAGAAGCTCAGATACCTCATTTCCTACAGGGCCTAAGCTTAGTATGGCCAGGGAACTCCCTTCACGTAATACTTGTCCTTTCCCAATTTCAATTCTTTCATACTCGTTTTGCCATTGAAGTGTAACTCCTTTACCCCTGGGGTATCGGATTGCGATGGGATGGTTTAATCCCAACTGAGCTGTGTACATAATATTGCGCAATTCCATTTCGTTCATGGGTGAAAAGACTACCATATTTGGAATACACCTGAGGTAGGCAAGATCAAAGATGCCATGATGTGTTGCTCCATCTTCACCAACCAATCCGGCTCGGTCCAGGCAAAAAACAACAGGAAGGTTCTGCAGGGCAACATCGTGGATAATCTGATCATAAGCTCTTTGTAGAAAAGTAGAGTAGATATTACAAAAAGGGATTAATCCGGAAGTCGCCATCCCGGCGGCAAAGGTAACGGCATGCTGCTCTGCAATTCCGACATCGAAAGCCCTTTCAGGGATCTCTACCATCATATTTTTCAGGGAGCTGCCGGTTGGCATGGCCGGCGTAATTCCAATAATTCTGGTGTTCTTCTTCGCCAGATCAACCAAGGTATGTCCAAACACATCCTGGTATTTAGGGGGGGACTTCTCTATGGGATTGCCTATGAGATCTCCTGTTTCTTTATCAAATTTCCCAGGGGCATGGTAAACTACCTGATTCTCCTCGGCCTTTTTTAGGCCTTTTCCTTTTGTAGTAATAACATGGAGTAGTTTAGGCCCTTTGGCGGTTTTTAATTCTGAAAGGATGCTGATCAAGGCATCCAGATCGTGCCCGTCTACCGGGCCACTATAATTGAAATTTAGGCATTCAAATATATTTTCATCCTTTGCGGTACCCTTCTTTACGTTGGTAAGATATTTTTTTAAGGCACCAACACTGGGATCTATTCCAATGGCATTATCATTCAAAATAATCAAGACATTAGTGTCTGTTACCCCGGCATGATTTAGTGCCTCAAAAGCCATCCCGCTCGCAATGGAAGCATCCCCTATGACTGCAATATGTTGTTGTGTAGTATTTCCCTCTAAGTTGGAAGCTATCGCCATCCCGAGTATGGCAGAGATAGAGGTAGAACTATGTCCCGTTCCAAATGGATCAAATTCACTTTCCTGTCGATTGGGAAATCCGCTTAAGCCTCCAAATTGACGGAGGGAGGCAAAGTCTTTTTTACGTCCGGTGAGGATCTTGTGGCCATACGCCTGATGCCCTACATCCCAAATCAACTTATCCTCAGGAGTATTGAAGACATAATGCAAGGCTATAGTTAGTTCTACTACCCCCAAACTGGCGCCGAGATGACCTTGTTTAGCGGAGAGGATATCAATTATAAAACCCCGTAATTCTTTGGCCAGCGCCGGTAGTTGATCGGGTTTGAGAAGTCGTAGATCTTCTACGGAATTAAGAGTGTCCAATAGTCCCATGCCAAGGGACAAAGGTACATTAATTTGATTTTTCAAATTACTATCTTATTTTATTAAAAATGGTATTTTTAATCCCATGGAATTCAAGTTAGATGACACCTATTTCATGAACAAGGCCATTCAGGAAGCTGAATTGGCTTATGAGAAAGGGGAGATTCCCATTGGCGCGGTCATTGTGGTAAAGGATCGCATTATAGCTAGAGGGCATAACCTTACAGAGCAACTTAAGGATGTTACTGCTCATGCGGAAATGCAGGCTATTACCGCAGCTGCTAACTTTCTCGGAGGAAAATATCTGTATGATTGCGCCTTGTACGTAACCTTGGAACCTTGCCAGATGTGTGCAGGAGCGCTGTACTGGAGTCAATTGTCCAAAGTGGTTTTCGGGGCTTATGATCCGCACAGGGGTTTTACAAAAATGGGTGGACAGTTACATCCTAAAACGGAGTTAGTAGGGGGTATTATGGAGGCAGAAGCGGGAGCGCTTTTAAAAAAATTCTTTATACAGAAAAGGAACCTGAACTGAATTGAGATATAAAAAAACCCCGGAAGACCGGGGCTGCATTCAATTCAAAATAAAATATTATTAGCTGATTACTTGCACTTGTGCAGCAACCATTCCCTTTCTTCCCTCTTCTTCCTGGTATTCTACTTTGTCGCCTTCGTTTAATTCCACTCCGTTTAGAGCTGTTACATGAACAAAAATGTCCTTTCCGGTGTCATCGTTGGTAATGAATCCATAACCTTTGGATTCATTAAAAAATTTTACTGTTCCAGTCATTGATAATAATTATAAAATAATAATACTAAAGTAGGATAATTCTTGTAGTCGGGCGCAAGAAAACAGTAAAAAAAAATGAAAATCAGTGATTTTCAGACTCCTTTTCTTCCTTCCCCTGCATCCTTCTTAGATTCTCCTCGGTCAGCATATAGTCCTTTACTTTTTTCCCTTTGCTTTCCTTAATAAGAAAGAGAGGCATGGCAATAAGGAAAAGCCCTACCGTTCCAAAACCGATACATTTATTGGCCAGGACCAGGTCTTCCTCCTTGATCATAAATCCATAAATTATGGAGGCTAAGGATAGCAAGACCACAAGAACAATCAGATATTTTACTTTAAAGCGCATTTCTTTATTTCGTAAAATTAATCAACTTTCTTCTATAGGACGTTAAGAGCTTTGATTTTGAAATAAAACCATAGTATTTCCCTCCCCGGATGACAGGAAGATTCCAGGCACCGCTGTCCTGGAATTTACGCATTACCTCCTGCATATTATCCGATTCATAAAAAATATGCTCTGGTGCATTGTGCATAAATGACCCTACTTTGATACTATCGTATATCTCCGTGTCGAACATAAATGCACGTATATCATCAAGATGTACTATCCCAATGAGTTGATCCTCATTGTTCACCACTGGAAAAATATTCCTTGAAGATTTAGACACTGTATTATGAAGCATAATTCCCAGGGTCATTTCGGGCTTAACGGATTTAAAATTTTGCTCAATTACTTCATCAATCTGCATTAAAGTAAGAACGGCCTGGTCTTTATCGTGCGTTATTAATGCCCCAATTTTTGCCAGTTCCCGGGTATAGATATTGTAGTCTAAAGTATTTTTGGAAAGCAGGTATGAAATAGCCGCCGTTATCATCAGCGGAACAAAAAGTTCATATCCCCCTGTAATTTCAGCGATTAGAAAAATTGCCGTTAAAGGAGCATGGAGTACGCCTGAGATTAGACCGGCCATGCCGATCAGCGTAAAATTACTTTCACTTACACTAAACCCAAGCCCGGAATAGTTTATCACCTTTGCCATCACATTTCCCAGGGCACTACCCATGACCATGGTAGGGATAAATATTCCTCCGGCACCTCCCGCAGCAAAGGTAGTGGTCATAGCAACCGCTTTAAAAATAGTTATCCCAAAAAGCAGGGTAATAACTATCCAAATATTGTCTGTGTACTGATCAAAAGGAGTTGCCCCCAAAGCCTTAAGATGATCCCCTTCCAGAAGGGCATTTATAAATCCAAATCCTTCCCCGTACAGAGGGGGAATAAAATAAAGCATAATTCCTATGGCAATACCCCCCACAAGAAGCCTGTATTTAGGACTCTTTAGGGGCTCAAACAATGAAAATATACCAAAATACATCTTGGTGAAGTAAATAGATGCAACGGCCGTGCCCACACCCAGCAGCATATAGAACAAGGTATCTTTTACCTGAAACGACTCACTGATAGAAAAATTAAAAAGGGTTTCTTCCCCCAGGAAAAAATACGAGGTCAAAATACCCGAGATAGACGCCAGGATTAACGGTAAAAGCGAAAGCATCGTCAGGTCAAGGCTAAAGATTTCAACAGCAAAAATTATTGCCGCTATGGGCGACTGAAATATGGATGCAATGGCGCCGGCGGAGGCGCAGGCAATTAGTAATGACCGGTTACTGGCACTAATATGTAACAATCTCCCGAAATTGGAACTAATAGCAGCTCCGGTAGCTACCGCAGGGCCAAGTAATCCTACCGAACCCCCAAATCCTACGGTTAATGGAGCTGTAATTAATGGACTGTACACTTGTTTTATATCAATAATGCCCTGTCTTTTTGAAAGTGCAAACAGGATGGAAGAAATGGCATGTCCCAGCTTTTCTTTATGAACAAATTTTACATAAAGGTAGACCAGGGTTAAACCAACAATGGGGGTGATAAAATAGAGTTGATTATCAGAAATAACAATCCCTTTTTCTAGAAGCGCCTCAATAAAATAGGTAAGGTTTTTAAGGGTAACCGAAGCCAGGCCCGCTAAAAGCCCAACGGCAATGCTCATTACATAGATAAACCGCTTACTCGATACATGTTTGTATCGCCATTTTAAAAACCTGGTGAATAATTCCGAAAACTGGGCTGGCATTGTTGGGATATTCGCCCAAAGGTATTAAAAAAGTAGCTGCAATTCTTCCCAAAATATGGGGATTCGCTACAAATCTAGTTTCAGATTTAGTTCCTTCAACTGCGCTTCATCTATTGGAGCCGGAGCATCGATCATTACATCCCGCCCACTATTGTTTTTGGGGAATGCAATAAAATCTCTGATGGTTTCCTGTCCGCCGAGAATGGCCACTAATCTATCCAATCCAAAGGCGATTCCACCATGCGGGGGTGCCCCATACTGAAAAGCATCCATAAGGAAACCAAATTGCGCCCTGGCCTCTTCCGGGCTAAACCCGAGATGCCTGAACATAGTTGTCTGAATATCCTTGTCATGGATACGGATAGATCCTCCTCCAATTTCATTACCGTTTAATACAAGGTCGTAGGCGTTTGCTCTAACTTTGCCAGGATCGGTTTCAAGAAGACTCATCTGTCCCGGTTTGGGAGAGGTAAAAGGGTGATGCATGGCATGATATCTACCGGTCTCCTCATCCAGCTCCAGCAGGGGAAAATCGAGCACCCATAAAGGAGCAAATTCTTCGGGCTTCCTAAGACCAAGCCTTTCTGCCATTTCCATTCTCAGACTGCTGAGTTGTGCCCGGGTGGTTGAAGTATCCCCTGAAAGAATACAAATAAGGTCGCCGGCCACAGCACCAGTGACTTTCGCCCATTTGGCCAGGTCTTCCTGGTCGTAGAATTTATCTACCGAAGACTTGTATTTGCCGTCTTCAAGACATTTAACGTAGACCATTCCCTTGGCCCCTACCTGTGGTCTTTTCACCCAATCTATGAGCGCGTCAATATCTTTTCGTGACATACTTCCGACACCTGGTACAGCAATACCAACAACCAACTCGGCATTGTTGAATACCTGAAAATCCTTATGTTGAGCAATGGCATTTAATTCCCCAAACTCCATCCCAAAGCGTATATCTGGTTTGTCACTGCCGTATTTCTTTATGGCTTCATCATAGGTTAGCCGGGGAAAATCTGCCGATTCAATGCCGTGGATTGCCTTCAGGAGGTGTTTTACCAGTCCCTCAAAAGCTTCTAAAATATCGTCTTGCTCAACAAATGCCATCTCACAGTCTATCTGGGTAAACTCTGGTTGCCGGTCTGCCCGGAGATCTTCGTCACGGAAACACTTTACTATTTGAAAGTACTTGTCTAGCCCCCCAACCATTAGAAGTTGTTTAAAGGTTTGCGGAGACTGGGGAAGGGCATAGAATTGACCTTCGTTCATCCTGCTTGGGACCACAAAATCGCGGGCACCTTCAGGGGTTGATTTAATAAGATAAGGCGTTTCAACTTCTATAAAGCCCTGTTGGGAAAGATAATTTCTCACTTCCATGGTTACCTTACTCCGGAAAACCAGGTTATTTTTCACAGGGGTTCTGCGAATATCAAGATAGCGATATTTCATTCTCAGGTCTTCCCCTCCATCAGTATCATTTTCTATGGTGAAGGGAGGAACAAGCGCTTCATTTAGCACTACTATTTTTTCAACCAGCAACTCCACCTCTCCGGTTGGGATGTTGGGGTTCTTGGAAGCGCGCTCTATAACCTTTCCTTCTACCTGAACAACATACTCTCTTCCCAGTCCCCGGGCCTTCTCAAGGATGTCTTTTGCGCTGCGCTCTTCGTCAAAAACAAGCTGGGTAATACCATAGCGGTCGCGGAGGTCTATCCAAATTACGAATCCCTTGTCCCGAACCTTATGTACCCAACCGCTCAGGGTAACTGTGGAATTTATATGCGAAGAATTCAATTCTCCACAGGTATGACTTCTGTACATTGCCTATTTATTTCAGCGGCAAATGTAAGAAGTTATGCTTGTAACATGAAGTGGAGACCCTTTAAAATTTGATATATAGCCTTAAAAAACAAGGAAGGAGCTATAAAAGAAAACTCTTAAAAAAATTTTAAGTAATTGAATTCTTCATTACCTTAATTGACTATCACTAAAACAAACTTAAATCATGAAACAAAAACTACTTGGAAAAGTATTCCTGTGGCTGTGTATGATTTTGCCGATTATGGCATTTTCTCAAGGCACGGTAAGCGGGAATGTAACAGATGCCACTTATGGGGG
>CBDUAW010000137.1:0-6619 GCA_965365215.1 uncultured Eudoraea sp.
TCAAGATGCACTTTGGAGAAATTGAAATTGAAAAATTTAATAAAATTCAGGGATTGCCCTTTGGTAATACTGAATTGAGAGAAAAAATTAAGGAACTCATATCATAGTTATGGAAACAGCAACCAAAGAATATACGTATAAGGACTTCGCCAGCGATCAGGAAGTCAGGTGGTGCCCAGGATGTGATGATTATGTGATCCTTCGAGCAATGCAGAAAGCGCTGCCGGAGATAGGAATTAAGCGGGAAGATGTTGTTTTCATTTCAGGAATTGGCTGTTCCTCCCGGTTTCCATATTATATGAATACATATGGCATGCACAGTATTCACGGGAGAGCCCCCGCCATTGCTTCCGGAGTAAAATTGGCGAATCCCGAACTTAGTGTATGGGTAATTACAGGCGATGGTGATTCAATGGCAATAGGGGGAAACCATTTCATACATGTCCTCAGAAGGAACCTGGACCTGAACATAGTACTGTTCAATAATGAGATCTACGGTCTTACCAAAGGGCAATTTTCACCGACATCACTTGTGGGGCAGAAAACCAAATCATCTCCTTACGGCAACACACAACCGCCATTTTCACCCGGGGAACTGGCCATAGGAGCCCAGGCACGTTTTTTTGCACGGGTTGGTGGTAACACTCCCAAAGAAATGACCGCAGTTTTTATTGAAGCTGAAAAATTTAAAGGCACTTCCCTTATTGAAGTGTTGCAGAATTGTCCCATTTTCAATGATGGATGTTTCTCCAAATACACAGATAAGGCGGTGAGAGAAGACAGACAGCTCTTTGTAGAGCACGGAAAACCAATGATCTTCGGGAAGGAGCGAAATAAAGGACTTGTGCTGAATGGTTTAAAACTGGAAGTCGTAACCATAGGAGAGAATGGCATTACGGAAGCAGACCTCCTGGTGCACAACGCGGAAGAACAGGACCCGACACTGCATCAAATGCTGGTGAGAAGTGATTATCCTCTGGTAACTGGTATTATCCGAAGATTTCCTGATATCACTTTTGAGGAGCGGGTAAAAGAACTTACCCGGCAGGTTAAAGCAGATTCGAGTTTTACCAAAACAGATGATCTCTTCTTTTCAGGGGAAACCTATGAAGTGGGTTAACAAATAGTTTATATATGGGTTCTGAAGCAATAATTGTCTTTTTAATTGCCGGAGTAGTACTGGTGGCCGGGGCTAATTTCCTTTCAAACCTCATCTCGCATAAATCGGACAGTCCTACCAAAAGAGAACCTTATGAAAGCGGGATGTCAACAATTGGCCCTACCTGGGTCCAGTTTAAGGTTGGATACTACTTATTTGCCATCCTCTTTTTAATTTTTGATGTTGAGATAGCCTTTTTGGTTCCATGGGCCGTAGTGTTTAAGGATGTTGGAGCTATAGCTTTTATTGAAGTATTGATATTTCTGGTAATTCTGGGGATTGGTTTAATGTATGCATGGAAGAAAGGAGCGTTAAGATGGGAATAGATGAAAAAAACTTCCCAAAGGGAGGAAATGAGATTCCGGAAGATTTTCCGGGTAAAGTAATTCCGGCAGGAAACGGAGCAAATGTAATTGTCACCTCTTTGGACAAGATCATCAACTGGGGCAGATCAAACTCACTTTGGTCTCTATATTTTGGCACCAGTTGTTGTGCTATAGAAATGATGCAGACCGGGGCAGCGCGTCATGACTATTCCCGTTTTGGTTTTGAAGTAGCAAGGCCATCTCCAAGACAGGCAGACCTGATTATCATTGCCGGTACCATAGTCAACAAAATGGCTCCGGTATTACGCCGGCTTTACGAGCAGATGGCGGAGCCTCGCTATGTGATTGCCATGGGAGCATGTGCCATCTCGGGCGGACCTTTTTTTTACAATACGTATTCCGTAGTTAAGGGAGCCGATCATGTAATTCCCGTTGATGTCTATGTCCCCGGCTGCCCCCCAAGACCAGAGGCCTTACTGGAGGGTATGTTAATGCTGCAAAATAAGATACGAACAGAAAGTATGAAATATAAGAAAAATCCAATCGATGGGTTTGACGAAGGACTTTAAAAAACTAATATGATAACCAATGAAGCTTTACAGGAACTGCTAGGAAGTTGGTATCCGGAACTTGAATTTTCAGAAGAAAATTCTGAGTTCCTGAATCTTACTGTTCCTGCCCATGCCCTTCATAGTCTTATGCAACAACTCAGAGACGACCAAAGAACGCAATTCGATTATTTGTTCTGTCTTACCGGCGTAGATTGGACCGATTCTTTAGGGGTAATTTATCATCTGGAATCCACGGTTCACAGGCATCAAATTGTAGTCCGCGTCACAACATCAGATAGGGAAAATCCCGTGCTGGATACGGTTTCGGATATCTGGGCTACAGCGGAGTTTCATGAAAGGGAAGTCTTTGATTTTTTCGGGATCGAATTCCGGAATCATCCTAATCTTAAAAGGCTTTTTTTGACAGATGACTGGGAGGGTTACCCCTTAAGAAAGGATTACGAAGATGATATCAATATGGTGATCAAATAAGCGCATATGGAAACCGAGGTAGTGAACAACAACTTTAAGTCTGAGGAGTATTTCATTAATATGGGACCTCAGCATCCTGCTACGCATGGGGTTCTGCGCTTGCTGCTTACCATTGATGGGGAAATCATAAAAAAAGTAGAGCCAGACCTCGGCTATATCCATAGATCCATCGAAAAAATGTGTGAAAGGGATAGTTACCAGCAAATCGTACACCTTACGGACAGGATGGACTACCTCTCCTCCAATATTAACAATGAAGCCGTCTGTCTTGCTGTGGAAAAGGCCCTGCAATTGGAAATTCCGGAGAGGGTAAAGGTAATCCGCACTATTATAGGAGAACTTACCAGGATAGCCTCGCACTGTCTGTGGTGGGGTGTAATGGGAATGGATGTAGGTGCCCTTACCACCTACTTTTACGGTTTCCGAGACCGTGAAATGATTAATGATATAATGGAGGAAACCTGTGGTGCCCGCCTCACTATGAACTATAATGTGCCTGGGGGACTCATGTTTGACATTCACCCAAATTTTGTTAATAGGGTAAAAAAATTCATAATACACTTTAAGACAAAACTTCCCGAATACGACAAACTATTGACCGGAAATATCATTTTCCAAAAACGCACCAAGGGCGTGGGAATACTCAGCAAAGAGGATGCTATTTCATTTGGGGCATCGGGCCCTGTTGGGAGAGCATCAGGCTACTCATGTGATGTACGAAAACACCACCCTTACAGTGCCCTGGACAGGGTTAGTTTTAAAGAAGCACTGCGTACTGAAGGAGATACTTTTGCGCGGTATCAGGTAAGGATACAGGAGCTGTGGGAATCCTTGTCGATCGTTGAACAACTTATTGATAACATTCCGGAAGGGGAACACAGGGTAACCACAAATGCGGTAATCAAACTTCCAAAAGGGGAGTATTTTCAGAAAGTGGAAACAGCAAGGGGCGAGTTGGGTGTTTTTATAATTAGCACTGGTACAAAAAATCCCTATCGATTAAAATTTCGTTCTCCCGGGTTTTCAAATCTCTCCCTGCTGAATCATATTGCAGTGGGTGGAAAGATAGGGGATCTGGTGGCCACAATGGCTACCCTAGACCTGGTAATCCCGGATATAGACAGATAAACCATATAGATGAGTGTAGGATTGAGCATAACAAATGATATTCATGAATGGCTGTTCAGTGTAATGCCTGAGGAGATTGCAGCTATAGTGGAAATGATACTGATTGCCCTTGTATACCTTGGGATATTCAGTATTGCAGGCTTGTTCCTAGTCTTGATTGAACGCAGGGTAGCCGCATGGTTTCAATTGCGGATAGGTCCAAACCGTGTAGGTTTTCAAGGCCTCTTGCAAACCATGGCAGATGCCCTTAAACTCCTTTCCAAAGAATTGACGGGTACTGCCAGAGCAGATAAATTCCTGTACAATCTGGCACCGTATTTTGTAATTGTTACAGCCCTGATGGCCTTGGCAGTAATTCCTTTCACCCAGGAATTCCACGCCTTTGATATCAATATAGGCGTCTTCTTTCTTATTGCGATTTCTTCTATAGGGGTAATTGGAATTCTTCTTGGAGGATGGAGCAGCAATAACAAGTTTGCCCTTATCGGGGCCATGAGGAGCGGGGTACAAACCATTAGCTACGAATTATCAGTTGGTCTTTCCCTACTCACCATGATCTTGCTTACCGGATCGCTTCAGATGTCAGAAATAATTGAAGTACAAAAAAGCGGCTGGTTAATAGTTCAGGGGCACATCCCTGCAGTTATTGCCTTTATGATCTTTATGATCTCAGGGACGGCAGAGACCAATCGTGCACCCTTTGATATGGTGGAGGCTGAGTCTGAGTTGGGAGCCGGCTTCCATACCGAATACTCTGGGATGAAATTCGCCTATTTTTTCCTGGCCGAATTTATTAACATGTTTATCATAGCTGCTATTGCAGCGACAGTATTTTTCGGAGGATGGTTGTCTCCTTTCGGAATAACAGAATCCATTCCCTGGCTGGGTGTTTTCTGGTTTTTGGCCAAAACCTTCATTTTGGTCTTTCTGATGATGTGGTTTCGCTGGACCTTCCCCCGCTTAAGGGTAGATCAGCTGCTGACCCTGGAATGGAAATATTTGCTTCCGATAAACCTGGTCAACATAGTGATTATGGCCTGTCTGGTTTGGCTTAACTTAACGATAAGATTTTAAACATGAGTTATTTCTCAGAAATCCTAAAAGGTATTAAAACACTCTTAACAGGGATGAGTGTAACGGGAAAATATTTCCTCACCTCCCGCAAAGGAGCTATAACGCAGCAATATCCTGATAATCGCGATACGCTGAAAATGTTTGATCGATTTAGGGGTGAGGTAATAATGCCCCATGATGAGAATAATGAACACCGGTGTACAGGATGCCAGAAATGTGAAATAGCATGCCCTAACGGAACTATTGAAATCATATGGGACAGAGGCATTGATGAGCACAGCGGAAAGAAAAAGAAAAAGATAGACCAGTTTGTCTACCACCTCAGTATGTGTACAATGTGTGGCTTATGCATAGACGTATGTCCCACAGACGCTATTGAATGGGGCCAGAACTTTGAAAATTCTGTATATGACCGTTCTGCCTTAACCAGGGTATTAAACCTGCCAGGGTCTAAATTAAAGGCCGGGGTTGAAGACTAGCTTATGGAAAGACTAATATTTTATCTGATTGCGGGGATTATAATCGTTTTTGCCATTGCTTCGGTTTCGAGCCGAAGGATGCTACGGTCAGTAATTTATCTGCTATTTGTCCTCTGCGGAATTGCTGGATTGTATTTTTTGATAGACTATAACTTCCTCGCTGCAATTCAACTTACTATTTATGCAGGAGGTATAGTTGTCCTGATCATTTTTTCTGTGTTATTGGTACACCATATAGAACTAAAACTCGAAATGGCCGGGGAAGCAAGGAAGATTTGGACAGGCCTTGTGTGCCTGGCAGGACTTTCACTTTTTTTATATACCATCTATGCGCACCCTTTCCCCATTACAGAAATGACCAACCAGACAACCACTACCGGCGAAATAGGCAATCTCTTATTGAAATATGATGCGGGAGGTTTTGTGCTGCCATTTGAAGTAGTCAGCATACTGTTACTGGCTGCAATGATCGGAGCCATTATCATTGCCAAAGGGAAAAAGCTAACCGAAGAAAAAAACAATCAGACATGATACCAGGCATAGGCATCTATGAAATATTAACGGTTACCTCAATCTTGTTCTTTATCGGGATATATGGCTTTGTAACCAGAACCAATTTAATCTCGATCCTCATATCGGTTGAGCTTATCTTGAATGCTTCCGTTATAAATTTTGTAATCATCAACAAATACCTGTACCCGGATATCCTTCAGGGTGTAGTATACGCCATCTTTATTATCGCAGTAGCCGCAGCAGAAACCGCTCTGGCTGTGGCGCTTATAATTAATCTCTACAGGCAACTCAGTTCTGTTGAAGTTAAGGAAATCGAAACCATGAAACACTAAGCTCGAGATGATGGATATTACCTATTTGTTTCTAATCCCTTTAATACCCCTCGCGGTTTTCCTCCTCCTGGGAATATTTTACAACAAGATTAAACCAGGAATATCAGGATATATCGGGGTTTTGGGATTGACTATTACCACAATCTTATCTCTCTATGCCGCCTATCAGTATTACTTTGTCCATGGCAGAGTCAACGGTGTTTATGAAACCCTCGTGGAGAAAACGGTTTGGATGAACTTTTCAGAAACGCTAAGGATAGATATGGGGATCCTAGTGGATCCAATATCCGTTATGATGCTCATTGTGGTTTCTGTAGTATCGCTAATGGTCCATATCTATAGCCGGGGATATATGAAAGGGGATGAAGGTTATACCAAATTCTTCGCTTTCCTTTCATTATTTACCTTTTCTATGTATGGCCTTGTTTTAGCCACCAATCTTTTCCAGATCTATATCTTCTGGGAGTTAGTAGGGGTTTCTTCCTATTTGCTTATTGGGTATTACTATACAAAACCGGCTGCCGTGGCGGCGGCCAAAAAGGCTTTTATTGTTACCCGCTTTGCT
>CBDUAW010000138.1:0-6609 GCA_965365215.1 uncultured Eudoraea sp.
GGACGCCAGGTTTTCATCCTGGTAACAGGGGTTCGATTCCCCTACGGGCTACAAAATTTAGCAGATGTTGAAAATAGAATAAAATTCAACATCAACCAGATTAAAAAATAAAATAAAAAATGGCAAATCACAAGTCAGCGTTAAAGAGAATAAGAAGGAATGAGATGGTGCGTCTTCGCAACCGTTATCAACACAAAACCACCCGGAATGCTATTAAGAAATTACGCGGGGAAACCAATAAGAAAAAAGCAGAGGCTTTGTTGCCGTCTGTAGTGAGCATGATTGACAAGTTGGCCAAAAGGAATATAATACACAGCAATAAGGCTGCTAACCTCAAGAGTAAGCTAACAAAGCAGGTAGCCACTTTATAGGTTTATATCCATAAAACTAAGAACCCCGGGAATTCCCGGGGTTTTTTTTGTCCTCCTTGTATAATCTACTTGCGTTGCCTACCCATTTTCCAGAACCCTATAACAAAGCATCCATACATTACCAGGATCAGAACAAGATGGGTCCTCCTTACCAGGGGGATGTCATTTAACTGTTCCAGTGCTCTTTGATACCTGATAATTTTAATGGGGATATACATCAGGTAAAATATGAACATCCCAAGGCTTAACCAGGATAGGAGATTTCGATCCCGGAACCAGGTATCAAAAGTATCATGGGTAAAAGAAAAATAGCAAAGGATACTTATTACAAGGACTACGGCCCCTACCAGATAAGCATATACCTGGGACTCATAAGTAAAACTTTGAAAGAAGGGGTTGACCAGGGAAGCCAAAACGAATAAAACACTGCCGTAAAGAATCACCTTCCGGTAAACGTTATTTTTTACATAATTCCAGAAAACATAGTAGAAATACAGGAAGAATACAATATTGTAAATATTGTAAATAATCCAATTGTTATTTCGGTAAATATCGCTTAAGACAAACTCAAATTCCTCGTAACGTACCAAAGTCCCTAATAACTCATTCAAAAAGGTATACATCAGGAGAATAGGGAAATATTTCAGGATTGTGTCAAAGTATTTAGGATACCGCCATAATGAAATCATTACGGTAATGGCATAAATTGGTAAAAATGCCCTTTCCAGAATAATATCAAAGATGTTTGTGTCCATGTACTTTTATATCCTTGTTTTCCGTTCCTAATGATAGGGGGGAGGTGCCGAACTTCCTTCATTAAGGATCAGGCTATTTCCCCGCTGGTACCCTGATAACGAGTTGGCAGCTGCCTTTGAACTAAAGGAAGGGGCAAAGGCCGCATAGTTTCTCGCATCAAGCTTTTCTCCAAGCTGCCCCATTCCCTCAGGGGAATAGGCGCCTAGTTCTCCATTTAGAAGTACGGCTTCCCGGGCACCGCCTTCTCCTTCAACTGTGAAAAATCCATAATCCAGGCCTTCACTGTTAAGGGTTGGCATTAGGAAGATAGAATTCTGCCGGGGATGTACTATTTTTTTTCCATCTTCAAATTGTCCTTTATCGGGATAATTAGAGAAATAAAACCGTAAAGTTGAGATTTCAACCCCGGCTTTATCTGCCTCTTGCTCAATATATGCCAGATATTGTTTTATGGTTTTATAATCGTAATAGGTATATCGTGCTACATCAAACTTTTTCTCAGCGGGTTGAACAGAGTCTTCAAACTTCTGTATAAGGGCAGCTCTTCTATCAGTGTACTGTTCGTACATGCTTTTTGCCTGTTCTACGGAAATTATCTGACTGGGGGGATCCACCTCCGCTTTTTTTGTAGCTTCTGGTGCAGCACCCTCTTTACAGGCACCGAGCGATAAGAGCAACGCCATCGCCCCTGAAATAGTTAGAAATACGTTTTTCACATTTTTCATAAGTTGTGGTTTTAATGATTAATTTAAGGATTCAAGATAATCTAAGGGGAACTTAATTCTTAGCTTAAAATTAACACATAAATTCGTATTAACTAACAGGGAGTCGTTATCAATTGGGATCCTTTTTTGCATTCCATAAAAAAATCCCAATAACCTGAGGGCTATTGGGATCTTATATTAACTTGAAATGGAAACTATTGACTCATGGTCATCAGGAATTCCTCGTTGTTTTTTGTTTGTTTAATGCGCTGTTCCATAAACTCCATGGCTTCCACAGGATTCATATCGGCCAGGTATTTTCTCATGATCCACATACGCTGAATTGTATTTTCATCGAGCAACAGGTCATCCCTTCTGGTAGAAGAGGAAATAAGGTCAATTGCAGGGAAAATACGTCTGTTACTAATTCTTCGGTCGAGCTGTAATTCCATGTTACCGGTTCCTTTGAATTCTTCAAAGATCACTTCGTCCATTTTGGAACCTGTCTCTGTAAGTGCTGTTGCAATAATGGATAGCGAACCGCCATTTTCAATGTTCCTGGCAGCACCAAAAAAGCGCTTGGGCTTATGAAGGGCGTTTGCATCAACACCACCACTCAGTACTTTTCCTGAAGCAGGTTGCACCGTATTGTAGGCTCTGGCAAGACGTGTAATGGAATCTAATAAGATCACTACATCGTGGCCGCATTCTACCAGCCTTTTTGCTTTTTCTAAAACAATATTGGCTACGCGTACATGTTCTGTTGCTTCCTTGTCAAAGGTAGAGGCAACTACCTCACCCCTAACATTGCGCTGCATATCTGTTACCTCCTCCGGGCGTTCGTCAATAAGTAAGATTATTTGGTATACTTCCGGGTGATTGGCTGCAATGGCATTCGCAATATCTTTCAGCAACATTGTTTTACCCGTTTTGGGCTGGGAAACGATCATACCCCTCTGTCCTTTTCCTATAGGTGAAAATAGGTCGATAATCCTCGTGGAGATATTACTCTGGCGTTCCGCCAGTTTAAATTTCTCCTTTGGGAAGAGTGGGGTTAGGTGTTCAAAAGCCACCCTGTCTCTCACTACCTGTGGATCTAAACCGTTTATTTTGTTCACCTTAATAAGGGGGAAATACTTTTCTCCTTCCTTCGGTGGCCGAACATTACCAAGAACGGTATCTCCAGTTTTTAAGCCGAATAGCCTAATTTGTGACTGGGATACATAGATATCGTCTGGAGAGGACAAATAGTTGTAATCCGAAGAACGCAGAAATCCATAGCCATCCTGCATTATGTCAAGGACACCTTCACTTTCGATAATACTATCAAATTCGTATTCCGGTTGCTTGTATTTGTTCCTCAGGTCCTTGTCAAAATTGCTGTTCTTCTTATCCTGAACATTCTTCTGGTGTTGTTGTGGTTTTTGCTTGCCTTGCGACTTGTGCTGCCCACCAGATCTGGGATGTTCCTTTTTCTTTTCCGGCTCTGTTTTTTGAGCTGGCTTGCCGTTTTTCTTAAAGTCGGCCTGAGCCTCCGTAGCGGCCGGCCTTGGACTTTCGGTTTTTTTGCGATCTTTCCTCGGTTTAGCTTTAATAACCCTTTCAGGTCTTGTTTGTGGTTTTTCTTCCACAGCTGTAACGGCTTTAACAGCAGTTGGGTTACTTGCCTGAAAATCTAGAATTTGGTAAACCAAATCCAATTTTTTCATGGTTTTATACTTGGGAACTTTTAAATCTTTGGCAATCTCCTGCAATTCAGGAAGCTTCTTTGCCTTTAAATCTGAAATTTCAAACATTAAGTGTTGAATAAAATTAAGTCTGTCAAAAAATGAAGTGTATTGTTATTCTGGGTATTACACGGGAGAAGAGATCCCACTCGGTAAGTATTCTTTCTAATAACGTGGCAATAATACAAATTATTTTTGAGAATACCGTTTAATTCCCAATTAAATCGGGTAGGGGATACCGATTATACAAGTGATCTTACGGACAACCGCTATAAGCTCACCTTTGCTATAGTTTCATGAATTCGGGATAAAATTTTATGGAATTTCATTTCCAATATTTAAAAAGACCCTTACTTTTGCCTTGCCAATGTAAAAAAAGCCGTAGTGATCCAAAGAATACAAACCGTTTATCTGCTCGTGGTAGCCCTGATCTCAGGGATACTACCCACTTGGTTGTACTTATGGACAGATACAGCAGGACAGGAGGTTTACGCTTCCAATTTGCCCTGGGCGGCTATCTGTTTTTATCTGACGACAGGGATGGCTGTGTTGGCAATCTTTCTGTTTAAGAACCGAAAAAATCAATTTATAGTCAACAGACTTAATCTGTTGGTGAACCTTTTTTTACTAGGATTTTTCGTTTACCGGGCCCTAAATTTATCTGGAGAAACTACGGTTTCTGAGAAAGGTATTGGGATGCTGATTCCTATTATTTCTATCGTTTTTTTGGTCTTGGCCAACAAGGCCATTAAGAAGGATGAAGATCTCGTAAAATCTGTGGACCGTTTGCGTTAGACCTAACATCTTAGTAGTATTAGTGCGTAAAACCCTGACTGGCCAAGCCACGTCAGGGTTTTTTGCCTCTGCTGCGCAAGGTTTCCTTTATCCTAGTTGTCCTCACTCTTATAAAAGGATGATTCCTCCCCTACCAGGGTAGTTAATTCTACGGTATGGCCATCCGGATCGTGTATGTAGACAGATAAGAAATGATGATGATCTTTTATAGTGTGTTTGAGTCCTAATTCTTCATACCATATTACAGCCTTATCAAAGGCATCCCGGGAAACATTAAATGCATAATGATCTATCCGTATGTTGCGTTCACTTTTATTTTCTTCCACATTGGCATTGGCAGGGAATAGGGCAATACCACTTTTTCCGGCCAGTAGAAATATTGGGTAGGCTCCCCATTCCGGCAGCTCATATTTCTGCAGGCCCAACACTTTTTGGTACCACTGGGCCGATACCTCCATATCTTTTACCATGATCGCAACATGGTCCAGAAAGTTAATTCTAAAGGGCGTCATTTTCTAAGTGATTTTTGGAAATTAAAGTTAGGTATAAATCATTCCTGTATTAGCGTTGTCCCAGCTCAATAACTTCCAGATTTTTTATTTCGTTTCCATCAATTTCAAAACGTAGCATGGTTCTTAGCTTGTGAAAGCCCTGCTTCCCGCAAGCACCGGGATTCATATGAAGCAGTTCCAGTTTTTTATCATATTGCACCTTCAGAATGTGGGAATGACCGCTGATAAACAATTTTGGGGGATCTTTTAAGATGGCTTCCTTAATTCGCCTGTCGTATCTTCCCGGATAGCCTCCAATATGTGTAATCCAAACCGTCACACCTTCACACTGAAATTGGTTATCCAGGGGAAATTCCTGCCGCAATACGGCATTATCAATGTTACCATGAACTGCTCGTAATGGTTTTAAGGCAACTAACTTATCTGTAACCTCAAGGGTTCCTATATCTCCGGCGTGCCAGATTTCATCTGCCTGCTTTGCATATTTCAGGATGGAGTTGTCTAAATATCCATGTGTATCAGAAAGTAAAAGAATTTTAGTCATAAAGGGAAGACAAAATATATTCGTGGCCTACTTTTTTACGGGAGGTAAAACAATAATGTTGTATCTGTCCCGAGTACCGGTTTAATTCCCCACTTCTCACGGAGAAACTTCATTATCTTTGCCCTTCACAAAACTAATATATTCCTTGAGATTCTTTCTTTCCTTATCATATTTCGGAAAGGCCTATCACGGTTGGCAAAGGCAACCCAATGCCGTAACGGTCCAGGAAGTAGTTGAAGATGCCCTATCCAAGCTATTGAGAACACCTATAGAATTGGTTGCTGCCGGAAGAACCGATGCCGGGGTGCATGCAAGAGAACTGTTCGCCCATTTTGATATGTTGGAAAATGTGGCTGATGACCTTGTAGCAAGGCTTAATAATTTTTTACCCGATGATATTTCCGTAATGGCCATAATTCCTGTTATCGGGGAGGCGCATGCACGCTTCGATGCGGTTGAGCGTACTTACGAATACCGCATAACAACGGTTAAAGATCCATTTCTAAAGGATATGGCCTTGTATTTAATAAAAGAGTTAGACCTTGAGGCTATGAATGCTGCAGCAGAACTTCTGATGCAGTACGAGGATTTTAAATGCTTTTCCAAGTCCAATTCCGATGTACGCACATTTCATTGCCAGATAAAAGAAGCTTTTTGGGTCCGTAAGGGGAATCAGTTAATCTTTACCATTACTGCAGATCGCTTTCTGAGGAATATGGTAAGGGCTGTAGTAGGTACCTTGCTGGAAGTAGGAAGAGGGAGGTTGACTACAGAAGATGTTAAAGCTATTATAAAAAGCAGGGATAGGCGTAAGGCAGGGGTATCAGTACCTGCAAAAGGGTTATATTTGACCCGGGTACGATATCCCGAAAGCACCTTTAACATTCATGGATAAAGAAACGGGCAAAGCATTTGACTTCGGATTGTTTAAGCGGGTATTGGCGTATACCAAGCCTTATCGCTTCACCTTTTTAGGAGTTTCAATCTCCGCTGTTTTACTTTCGGTATTCGCCGTTTTATCTGCCATCTTCCTTAAGAAAATTGTTGATGAGGCCCTGCTGCAGAAAGATGTGGATAAACTTACGTTTTTTGTAGTGGCCATGGGGCTGGTATTGCTCGGACAGGTAATCTGCCAGCTTTTATTTAATTACTACGCTAATTGGGTAGGGGAATCAGTTATTAAGGACATAAGAATCCAGT
>CBDUAW010000139.1:0-6607 GCA_965365215.1 uncultured Eudoraea sp.
TTCCGGTAATCACAAAAATGGTATTCTGGTATTCCGGATGCTTTCGGTAACTGTAGATGAATTCCCTGATGGCTTCATCTGTGTAAAGAAGGCTTGCAAACAGTTCTTTGTTCTTCCTGATCCGCCTTTGAATTTTGGGTGAAAGCTTGTTCTTCTTCAGGATGGTATTCACTTGCTTTTTGTAATCCTGTATCCCGGGGATCAAATAAGGACTTTTAGTACTGAGGGTTTTAAATACCTCCAGTTTGGGCTTATCGCTTTCAATGCGGTTTGTTTTTCAATTCCTGAACAACTCCTTGTCAGGGAAGCCAAGGGAAATTCCTGCCGCATCGGTTTCTTGTCGCGTATACCCCTCTCCAAAGCCTTTTACATCAATCATTTGATCTATATGCTCTTCAAAGATGAACTTGTCCAATCTATTTAAGGCACTATTGCCCCCAAAATAGAATGCGGTTTCATAGCCGTTCTTTTTAAGGATGCCAAGCAGGGTTTGCCTTGTGACCGTGTTGGGCATATTGGTGAACCCCTCTCTGCCGAAGGGCAAGGATCCAAGGATGGTGGGTAAGGCTGCTTCCCCTTCTCCTGTATTGCTCAAATGGTTTTCCCAGTACAGCGAATTATAGGTAAGCGAAGTTAAATAGGGCATAAATCCTGGATAAAGGGCATTATTCCCTATAAAATCGGATCCCATCCCGTCTACTATCACGAAGACAATATTAGGCTTCCTGTTTTTAAGGTTCAAGTAGGTCCCAAGGGAGGCGTTCCCTTTAAAAGGTTTTAAAAGCGGGTATTCCTCTTCCCCCTCATAGGTGTTAAAATTGAAGGTCTCTTCCAAAACAGCCTGCACCAGGTGTTGCGATTTATTCTCATTAACCGGTTTTTTCCGCGTATTCAGGGTCACCAGGAATAAACTGAAAAGAATAATGGTAAAGGGGTACATTTTACTGATCAGCCCATAAAACGAAGCGGTAAATCGATACAATAACTGGAATAACAGCGTATTGATCCCCGTATAGGTAATCAGGAACAACAGAAAGGCACCAATGGAAGTGCTGGCAAAATATCGCGTAAATAAACCGGCCCCGAGTATCTCATAATGCTGTACATAATATTCGGTTAAGAGGCCTTCCAGTACCAAAAGGGCAATAAAGAGCACCCGGGTTATCTTAAATCCCCTTCCGGGTTTCTGTGCTTCCAAAGCCTTAAACAGGAACACAATGATCAGCGAAACCAGGGCTGCATATCCCGAATGGTGAAGCAGCGATAAAAACAGGCTTTGGGTAAAGATCCCGTCTAACACCCCTCCAATATAAAATCTGATATTCTGATAGATTGCCAGGAATACAAGACAATAGAAGAAGGTCAGCACCAAACGGATGTAATCCCGTAAGCTACGCCGGTATCCAGATAATGATATGCCTTTTTTTACTTCCATTTCTTATGTCTTGGCAAAGCCCTTGCGAACCTGCGATCCCCAGCCCGATTGAATTTTAAACAGTTTTTTATAATTACCCCTGATCGCAGACCATACCACAATTGGATGGAATACAAAGGGTTCTATCAATGCGCAACCTACCAGGGTCAGCAGGTCTTTGGTCTTGGTATATTGATTATAGGAGAACACCTCCCATAAAATGGCATAGAGCGAAAACATCACTGAAAAAGTATAGATCGCCATAGTGATGGCCAGGAAAAAATCCCAGTTCAGTATCCCCAGATAATAAAAAAGGATAATGGTAAAGAATCCGAAAAACTCCAGGATGGGCGCCAGCCATTCATAAAAGAACCAATAGGGATAACTCAGCATCCCCAGGCGACCAAACTTGGGGTTAAAGAACATATCCTTGTGGGTAAACAGGGTCTCCAGGTTCCCCCTGGCCCAACGGTCACGTTGATTAACGAATATTTTGGTGTCTTCAGGGACTTCCGTCCAGCATAAAGGATCCGGAATATATTCTACGGTGTAAGGCAGTTTGCGTTCGTGCATATAGCGCCGCATCCGGAACACAATCTCCATGTCTTCTCCCACGGTTTGGGTATCGTAGCCTCCTACGGCCATCGCAATCTCCCGGTCAAAGAAACCAAAGGCGCCTGAAATAATCAAAAGACTGTCTATCCGCCCCCAGGCCATCCGCCCTAACAAAAAGGAACGGGTATATTCCAATAATTGAAACTTTGCCAGCCAGTTTTTAGGCAGCCTGATCTCTTCCAGGGTACCCCCAGATATTTTACAGGAATTGGCGACACGGATTACGCCACCTACTGCGATAACGCGTTTTTCGGACCTTTGGTAAAAGGACTTAACCACATGCAATAGGGCATCTGGCAATAAGAGACAGTCCACATCTATACAACCTACATAGGGGTTTTCAGACAACTGTATCCCGGTGTTAAGGGCATCAGATTTTCCTCCGTTTTCCTTGTCGATCACCGTGAGCTTGGCAAAGGAGCGCTGGCGCGACTTATACACCCCGCGGATGGGTTTGGATCGCCAGTCGGGATCAATTTCTTTTTCTACTTTTTCGAGGTCATAGGCCTCGATCATTTTTTGAAGCGTATCATCTTTACTGCCGTCATTTACTACCATCACCTCGTAATTAACATATTGCAGGGATAGCAGGGAGCGGATATTCTCCACTATGGTAAGGCCCTCATTGTAGGCGGGGGCAATAATGGTAATCCCCGGGGCCAGGGGCGAGGCCATGACCTTGGAAAGGTCTACAAAGCTGTTCTTGTTTTTGTAATGGATAGAGTTCCTGGTAGATAAATAGGCCATGGCACTGAACATTAAGACCAGCACCACGCTAAACACCAGGAAAACGATGTTTATATAATCGAGTATTATTTGAAATACACCGCTATCCATGTAACTTCTCTAATATTTTATTGGGCAGGTTTAAAAAAATCCTCAGGAATCTCAGGTGGGCCGTTGGAATCTCCTCTTTAGGAACCCATTTTCCGGTTTGTTTTGGAGGAGATCCATCTGGCGCTGTTACTTCGGGATCTTCTGTTATCAACTCAAAATTGAGATCCAAAAAATCCAACGGATTCCTTTTTACCTCTTCAAGGAGGCAGAACTCCAGCGATATCTTTTTACGTATTTCTTCGGCCGACATCTGCATCTCTGTCTCGTCCTCCAAATCTTCCGATAGTTCAGCGGCCTCTGAAAGGGGTTTTTTATCTGATTCCGTACCTAATCTGGCCGTCAATTGCTCGTATACCTGATGTGCCTTCTCCCCTATTATGCTGTTATCTCCTTCCATCAGGTCCTCTAAGAATAGTAACTCTTTCTTATCGCCAATCGCCAGGATCTCATCCAGCAGGATTAATTTTGATTCTTCATCTGCGGTCCTGAACAACTCCTGGAAGATGCTGAACCCGTAATTGGTGCCTTCTCGTTGTGTTTCTTGCTGTTGCACCAGATCTCCCGGTTTCGGCTGACTCCGGGCCGCAATGGCCGACCAGTCGATCGTCTTCGCAGCTTCCACCGTCTCTTGTGGCGGAACTTGCCAACTGAAATTATCCGGCACTTTAGTGGCCTCTTCAAAGGCTTCCGGTACCTTTTCCATCAATTCCTCACAGATTACTTCCAGGGTTTTGATGTCTACAGATTGGGCTGTTTCAGATATCTCCTTCTCAGATATTACTGCATCTTCCTCCACCAGTAGAGGTAAGAAATTGAGGTCCAGGTTTTCATCTTCCAGGATATCTTCTTCCTTCTTAGAATCCCCATCAAGTAACGCTTCTATATCGCGTATGATCTTCTGTTCCGGGTGAATGCTCTTATTATCAATTGAAGATTCCAGTCTTTCAGGTGTTTCCTGCTGCACTTCAGTCGGCTCATTTTCAACATAGATCAGAAAATCCAGTGGAAGGATGTCTTCCTCGTGCATCGGTACCGTAGGCGCCCCCATTTCGCTCAGTATTTCTTTTAATTCTTCCCTAAAACAATAATCGAAGATCATTTCGTCCTCAAAGTCAGGATTTAAAATATCCTCCCAGGTCATTGGATCTTCGTTAAAATCCGGTTCGGGAATGCTCACTGACAATTCCTCGTTCTTCTCTTTTTCCATATCGCTATGATTGTTTAAAATAGGCTCCAGTTCTATCGTCCCCGCTTCTTCTATACCCTCGGTGGGTAGAACACTCTCGGGTTGAATCCTGTTGATAGTACTTAAAGCTTTACTTTTAATGGTAAAGTTGTAATTCCTCTTATTTATTTGTTTAAGAAATTCTATATCCTTCTCACCGCCCAATAGCCCAATCGTATCAAGGATCAGTAGTTTTACGTCGGTATTCCCTTTTCTAAAGGCTTTTTTTAAGGGTTCCACGGCTTCGTGAATAAAGAATTCCCGGATGCAGTTAATCGCTTCCGTTTTAATCTGCTGGTTTTTATGGTGCACTAAGGTGATGATAGCCCTCTGGGCATCATTCTGCTTGTAGTATTTTATGAGGCGCAGGGCAAACAATACCACGTCCTTGTTTTTAGAGGTGAGCCAATCCTTAAACCTGGGGGGTTGAAAATCTTCCTGATGCCTGAGAACATCCAGCAGCTTTAACTGCTGCCATTCGGAGATGGCGTGTTTAACCGTATCCAGGAAATAGGTGATCCCTTCTTCTTTAAGGGAAACCGTGGCGAGTTGTGCCTGTTTCCGCACTACTCCCCTGCGGTCGTTTACAAATTTTTGTATCTGCCCGTAGGCATCTGTCACCTGCATTTCCGTGAGCTCAGTGATGCCTTTGGAGACCACTTCCCAGCGCCAGGAGCGGATACGCTCATAAGCATCTTCATGAAGGCCCAGGTCTTTGTAGAGTTTAAAGAGGTAGTCTCTGGCATTCCCGGATACATCGCGCTTTAAATCGAGCAATATTTCAGCCAGCACCTTCCGATTAAAAGGCTCTTTCAGCAATTCGCGGACCTCCACCTTCAGGGCTATGTACTCGTGTTTTTCATCAATGGGCGCCTCGTCCGTATAGAAAAGGAACTTACTGATAATGGGGGCCAGCTCCCGCTTGCGGTCGGCTACGCTCCCTTCCCTGGCTTTGATCTTGGTCCTGAAAAAGAAGACCGAAAAAAGGTACAGTACGCCCAGGGTGCCAAAAATGCCTGTTAAAACCCACAAAAGGTCCGTGGGGACCTTAGGCGAGCTCAACAGCCCAAAAAGCGAATATGTAATAGTTCCTGTACTCAAATATTATTTGTTCAATTCCCTGTTTACCCTCACCAGTAATTCCGATGGATTTACCGGCTTGGCCATAAAATCGTTCGCCCCTAATTCAAAGGCGCTCAGCACGTTTTCCTCATTCCCTGCCGAGGAAATGATAATAACGGGCACCCGGGACCGCAACTCGTTCCGAACGTAATCTACCAACTCAATCCCACTGAAATAGGGCATCATGATATCGCTGACAATGATGTCCGGATGCTGTTTTTCCAGGTGTTCTTTCACCTGTTTTCCGTCATGGACCACGCTCACCTCGTACCCGGCCATTTTCAGGCGGTATTCCAGCAGGGATGCCAGGAGTTCATCATCTTCGGCCAGTAAAAGCTGCTTTTTATCCATCTGCCTCTCCTCTCTCTTGTTTTAATTCCGTTAAGGCTTCCTTCAATTGTTCTTCAACCCTGGGGTATTCCCTCACAAAGCGATTGTACAGCAGTTCCATTTGCTTGTGATCTCTGGTGGTCTTGGCCAGGGCGTGTAGTTCCTCAACCAGGGCACATAAGCCAAAAGTTTTCATCATCTTCAAACCACACTTGATCTTATGGGCTGCAAAAGCCACCCCTTCGTAGTCTTTGTTGTTTAGGTGCATCTTTAGCTGCCCAATAAACTCCAGGGCGTTTTTCTGGTATAAGCCAACCAGTTCTTCCAAAAGGGCCATCTCGCCCATGCACTCTTCTAAAACCGGAACCAGGCTAAAGGCCTGTCCGTCCTTTATCTTTGCTTGGCAATCCCCCTCGTTTTCAGCGGTATAGTTGGTCGGCACTCCTTTTTTGTTGGCGATCAATTTGGCCAGAAGTTCCTCCGGACTAAAGGGTTTCAGGATAAAATCATTGATGCCTTGCTCACTGCATTCCAATTTGTCTTCAATGGTAAAATCGGCCGTCAGGGCAATTACCGGCACTTCCCGGATCTGCTTGCTCTTATTGCTTCGTATCTTCTGGGTAGCCTCATAACCGCTCATTACCGGCATCCTCAAATCCATCAACACCAGGTCTATAGCCGTATTTTCCATCAACTTGAGGCCGTAGAGTGGATTTTCGGCAACATAGGTCTTACAACCCCAGCTTTTTAGCCGTTGTTCAATCAGCCGGACATTCAGCGGATTGTCCTCAAAGACCAGGACGCGCAATCCCTTCACTTCTGTTGGGGAAGCCTCCAGCGATAGCCCCTGTTCCTTTCCGGGATGCCCTTTTTTGTAGGGTAGCGAAAAGACAAAGGTGGTCCCTTCGCCCAGGATACTGGTTACTTCTATCTCCCCTTCCAATCGCTCCACGATCTGTTTTACGATATTGAGCCCCAGGCCTGTTCCCCCGTATTTTGTAAAGGTCTGTTGGGTGGCCTGCTTAAAGGAGCTGAAAATGTGCTTCAGGTCTTCCTCGGCAATG
>CBDUAW010000140.1:0-6587 GCA_965365215.1 uncultured Eudoraea sp.
CCCACAAACCAGTCCGGTATTCTCAGGTCTGGGTGCTGGCAGCTACGAAGTACAGATCACCGACCAGTGGTCTTGTGCTACAACTATAGGGCCAGAAGTGCTTTATGAAGAAATGAGCCTGGTTGGAAATGTAGTAAAACCTATAGATTGTTCTGTAACCCCCGATGGAGAAATTACCATCACGGTAAGCGGCGGGTCTGCCAACCTTGATTATACGGTAACCTTCCCGGATCTTGTCACCACATCCACCAACGCCACAGGGGTCTTTACCGGCCTAAGCCAGGTGGGCACCTATACCTTTGTGGTAACAGACCTGGACACCTCAACCCCTGTTTGTAGCCAAACAATTACCGTAGACTTGGATGCTCCAACTCCTGTGACCTTCGCGCCTCATACAGTTGTTGATGTTTCTTGTAATGGGTTAAGTGACGGGGCCATAACCGTAAATCTGGCGCTGACTGCACCAGGCGTAAATGACAATCCACCCTACACTTATAACTTATATAACGCTGCTATTTTAATCGCCGGACCACAGACCGATCCAATATTTACGGGTCTGCCTGCCGGATCGTACGAAGTAGAAGCTGTTTCAAACCGAGGGTGTTCCCTGAGAGAAATCGTTATAGTTAATGAGCCAACCGTCCTCACAGTAAGTGCCGCCGCCACGGCCTTCGATTGTAATCCGGATAACACCGTTAACACGGCAATCGTTACGGCAACCGTTACGGGCGGTTCCGGAACAGCGCCTTATCTGTACAGTATTGACAATGTCAATTTCCAGAGTGCAAATACCTTTGACATTGTGGACAACGGTAGCGTTCAAAATATTACAGTCTATGTACGGGATGCCAATGGTTGTACTACGAATGATACGGTAACTATTGACCCATTAAATGTCTTTACTGCTGCCGTTTCGCAAAATACAGCCATTAGTTGTGCTAATCCTGAGGAAGTATTAATAAGCGTAAGTGATGATGGCAATCCGGCCAACACATATACTTATGAACTATTGCCTCTTGGGAATCCAAATGGAAGCCTTACGAGCACTCCAACCAATACCACTGCCACCTTTGATCTAACTGCAGTGGGCACCTATACTTTCAGGATAACCGACAACGCAACAGGATGTTATGTGGATACTGCACCCTATACCATTGCGCCCTACGACCTCATTGAAGTAGTAGCCACAGCAACAACCCCTGTAACCTGTTTTGGGGATACCAATGGGGAAATAGAGATTAACATCAGTGGGTACGCAGGCCCTTATAATTTTGAGGTTTTTACTTCAGCAGGAGTCAGTACAGGGGTAAGCGGAGCTGGTAACACCAGCACTAATCCGATGACTATCACTGGATTGTCCGGAGGTAATTATTTTGTGAGGATCACCGAAACGGCACTCCCGCTTTGCGTTGAAGATTCCAATACAATTACCATAATATCCCCTGATATGCCTCTAACTGCAGTAGTAAATCCTATTGCCAATGTAACCTGTACCAATGACCAGGGTGAGATCTCTGTTGATCCGGAAGGTGGTTATGCACCATATAGCATTGTATTGACCAATACAACAACCTCACAAACATATGCCGCTAATGCTGTTAACAGTTTTGTTTTCAGCGGGCTTTCTGCTGGTAATTTTACAATTGACATCACAGACGCAGGAGGTTGTATAATCAACCACGTTGAAACCTTGGTACAGCCTGTTCCAATTACGGCAGATATCAGTGCTTCCATCACAAATCTTGTATGTTACGGAGATACCAATGCAACGGTAACTGCAATTAACGTAGTTGGTGGGGAAGGGGTTTATCAATATCAATTGAATTATTACGATGCTACAGGTGCCACTATTGATTTTAGCAGTGGTCCCCAAACCAGCCCGGTATTTGATAACTTAGGTGCCGGGATATACAGCATAACAGTTTCAGATGGCTGGAACTGCGATGTTGAAACGGTTCAGGTTACCATAACCGAGCCAACAGAAGTAGAAAGTTCCTTAATCCAGCTGACTGCCTTGAGTTGCACCAATCTGGCACAAACAGAACTTAGCGCAACAGGAGGAACCGCGCCATATGAATACAGTACAGATGGAGTTATATACCAGCCAATGTCTGGCGGAAACACCCATGTATTTACGGTGACTGACGGAGTATATCAGTACTACGTGAGAGATTCCTTTGGCTGCGAGGCAACTATTTCCAATCAGGTGTCTATAGATCCGATTATTCCATTAACCATTGAGATCGATGATAGCGCTGCCATGATCAATTGTACCGGAGAAGCTACGGCTACCATTATTGCTGAAGCCTTTGGGGGACTTGGGAATTACAGCTACGAACTATATGGTGACGCTGCCCTTACCGCCTTGCTGGCCGGGCCACAGGCCGATGGCGAATTCCGGAACCTGATAGCCGGAAGTTACTTTGTAAGAGTAACCAGTATGGACTGTGAGGAAGTTTCCAATGAAATTATAATCACTGAACCTGTTCCGTTGCAAATAGATCGCCAGGAATTCACAGATGTTAGCTGTGCAGGAGAGGAAGACGGAACAATCACAGTGGAAGTGTCTGGGGGTACAGGAAATATCCTTTATGCTATTAGTCCGAACCTTAACAAGTTCGATACGGTTAACACCTTTACAGATCTGGCTCCAGGGGTATACGATGTTATTGCCCAGGATGTAAATGGATGTTTTATTCCTTTCCAGTTTACTATATCCGAGCCGGCACCTTTAGATGTAAGTTATACGGCCTTACCAGAAGTCTGTGCAGGAAGTGAAGACGGTAGTATTACAGTTAACATCAGTGGAGGCACCCCACCTTATCGTACCGCATTTAACTCCAATGCAGATTCCGATTTTGTGGCAGGACAAACGAGTTTCAGTGACCTGGCAGCGGGGACTTACGTAATATTCATACGCGATGCACAGGATTGTGAAACCAACGTTATTGCTGTTATTGACCCAGGAGTTAACCTAAATGGTATGGTTACACCAATATATGAGTGTACTGGGAATATTCCTGACAATTATGTGAATATCACCATGGAAGACCCTTCTGTTCTTGGATCAATAATGTATGCTTTAGATTCTACAGATCCGGCTGATATGCAGTTAAATCCTGATTTCACAAACATCAGTCCTGGAAGTCACTTTATCGCTATATCTCATGCCAATGGCTGTGTTGAAACGCTCGATTTCGAAATTGAAAGTTTTGAGCCGCTCACTCTTACGCTGGTACAGAATAATATCAACGAAATTACGGCCGTAGCAACAGGTGGTCTTGAACCTTATACCTTCACCTTTGATGGTGACAACAATGGCTCAGACAATACCTATTACATCAACAGGACGGACACCTTTACCGTAACAGTAGTAGACGCCAACGGATGCGAAGTATCAGCACAGATCTTTATGGAATTCATTGATATTGAAATCCCCAATTACTTCACCCCAGACGGGGATGGAATGAACGATTTCTGGATTCCTGACAATATGGAAGGTTTCCCTGAGATACTAATCAAAATTTATGATCGTTATGGTAGAGTAGTTGCTCAAGAAGCATACGGCAGCCAGGGGTGGGATGGAACCTACCAGGGTAGTCCGCTCCCAACAGGTGATTACTGGTATGTTATTAAGCTGAATGGAGAGCGTGATGAACGCGAATTTGTGGGCCATTTTACATTGTATAGATAGAGAACTTAACCTAAACCCAATGCGTAAACCTATAGTAACCTTTCTTCTGCTTTTATTTGTGCTGGGCACCAGTGCGCAGGAGTTAACATTGCCTCAGTTATCCCAGTACCTGGCCGATAACCCCTTTGTGATGTCACCCACCTATGCCGGGATAGGGGATCACATAAAAGTGCGGGTCAATGGCCTTACCCAGTGGGTAGGTATTAAGGACGCCCCGGATACTCAATCCCTTGCTGCAGATGCCAGAATAGGGAACCGTTCCGGACTGGGGATGTTGTTATACAATGACAGTAACGGGGAAACCAAACAACGCGGGGCCCGCTTGTCATTTGCGCATCACCTTACGCTCGACAGATACGAGGACGAGTTTCTTTCTTTCGGACTCTCCTATAATTTCAATCAGTTCAGGATCGATATTGAAAACTTCGATAGCCCGGACCCAAGTGTTACGGACGACAGGGCAACTACCAACCACAATTTTGATGTTGGAGTGCTTTACCGATACGATAAGTTCTATTTCAGTGTAAACGCATCAAACTTACTCGACAAAGACCTTTCTAAATTCAATCCTGTTTTTGAGCCTAACCGCCTTCGTAATTACTACGTGTATACAGGTTATCGCTACACAAAAAACAAGAACAGCAGGCTGGAGATAGAACCTTCTGTATTTTTCCAGTGGTTTGAAAGTGACGGACGTTCTGTTACAGACTTAAATACCAAGTTCAGATGGTACGATTTTGAGGATTACTACTATGCCGGCGTTACCTACAGGTTTCTTAATGACCAAATTGGGGACCCCTTGTATATTGCGCCCATCGTAGGTCTGAAAAAGAGTAATTTCTATTTTGGATACTCTTACCAGATCATCCTGAATGAAATCCTTGGCTTCAGTACCGGAACCCATGTTATCACCCTTGGGGTAGATCTGTTCCAGGGCCTCAGTAATTGTAGGTGTACCTATTAACATTTACAGCTTATTGCCTTACTTTTGCATGAAATGCATGCGGTATGGGAATTGTAAAAGTTGAAAACATTAAACTCTATGCCTATCATGGGTGTTTGGAAGAGGAAGCGCTGATTGGCAGTGATTACCGAATAGATCTTAAGGTAAATGCGAATCTGCAAAAAGCTGCTGCTTCAGACCAGTTGGAAGACACGGTAGACTATGTTCACCTCAACCGCATAGTAAAAGAAGAAATGCTGATCCGTTCCAAATTACTGGAACATGTTGCCAAAAGGATATTAGACCGGATTTTCAGGGAATTACCAGCTGTTCAAGAAGGAGATGTAGCCATCTCAAAAATAACTCCGCCCATAGGAGGTGACGTTGAAGCCGTAACAGTAATGTTGCGTAAGAAGAGATCCTGAATTTCCTTTCTGAAAGCAGGAAAAAATAGTACCTTTGTTGGCTGAATTGGCATCGTGGCCGAGTGGCTAGGCACAGCTCTGCAAAAGCTTGTACAGCGGTTCGAATCCGCTCGATGCCTCAAAGAGAACCCCTTTTTCAAGGGGTTTTTTTGTGGATCCTAGTTGCGCGAAGGATTATTCGCCTATAAGCTCAATCCCTTTTTCAATATTCAATTTATCCTTAGGGAGGAAACCCTTGGTAATGAGCACCAGGCCGCATATGGCCAGAATTATTCCCAGGACCTTTTTTACCCACCGGATTCGTTCTACCGTTAGTTTGGATCGAAGCTGTTTCGCTAAAACAATTTTTATCATATCCGTTGCCAGATAGGCCCCCAACATGGCCCCGAAAAATACCATAATGCGGTTTGGGTTATTATCAAGGCTGGGGCCTACTACTATTATAACCCCCAACCAGAAAATAAGTACCCCAATATTGATAAAATTGAGTAAGAACCCTTTTATAAACAAGCTTAGGTAGCCACCTCTTCTAGGCTTAATATCTGTCCTTCCTTTTAGGTTCTCCCGGTTGAAATAAATCGTGATCCCGTATAGCAAAAGAATACCCCCGCCAAAGACATACAGCCCGGGTTGGTTGCTGAGATTTTCAAGAAGTTGGTAACTACTGAAGTATGCAATTGTTAAAAAGACAATATCTGCCAGGATAACCCCGAGATCAAACATAAGTCCGGCCCTGAATCCTTTGGTGGCGCTGGTTTCCAGTAAGACAAAAAAAACAGGCCCAATCATAAAGCTCAGTAAAAAGCCTAAAGGAATAGCTGCCTGTATATCATCTATCATTTACCGTACTAAATTTACATTCGCCTTATTTTACCACCGAACACGGTTTTTTCATCCATTTTAGACGGATCCCCATATACTAAAACCTCGCCCCCGGCCTTTACAGTGGCCTTGACGTATTTGTTGGCATAAATTTCTGCGGTCGATCCTGCATTGACATTCACAGTAGTAAATTCGGTCTGAAATTCTTTTCCCAGGTATTGCCCCCCGGTATTGATCAGGACATCCTGATTATCTGAAGATCCTTTAGCTGTAATAATTCCGCCGGTAACGGATTTAACGAGCATTTGTTCTACCCTTGCCTCCAAAATAATTTCACCACCCTCCTGGGCTTTTACTTCCAGCACTTCTTGTTCAATGATTTCGTCCGAACTGATCCTGGCATCTTCATTGACATCAATTACCACCAGTGGTTCCGTATAATAAAGATCAACAAAAGTTCTGTAGCCGCTAAACAATTTGTCTATTTCCATACGTATCTTCAACACCCCATCATTATTCACAATGGCTACTTTGTTGGTGTTGGCCCCTGAAATAACTGCCTTATTTTCGGTAGATTTGATAAGGTTTACTGAGAGTCCGTCAAAAGCTTTAACCTCTTTAAACTTCTGCAACTCCAGGGTTGTTTATCCCTCTTGTGGTTTTACTGAAAATGCCCCAATGAATACTAAAAATACAATTAGTA
>CBDUAW010000141.1:0-6567 GCA_965365215.1 uncultured Eudoraea sp.
CCATAAAAGTGCTGCATTAGCAGCATAGAATTTTATGATTTCTATGGCAGCTATAGGCTATGATACCTGCCCTATGGAAGGCAGTGACACGCTTCGGATTAAAAAAATTCTCAATTTACCTAGAGGAGCGGAAATTAATATGGTGATTGGATGCGGGATACGAACAGATGATGGGGTGTACGGAAAACGCTTCAGAGTCCCATTTACAGAGGTATACCATTATATCTGATCAGGAGTTTAATTTAAAGGATATTTCATCGCCAAATTTTTTCTGGGCAAGCACATTCATAGACCTGTTAGATAACTGTAGAATCCTGGGATACCCACCGGTTGTTTGTCCGTCGCGCATAAGGATGATGAGCTTCCCTGATGGCGTTAGTTGCACTGTTCCCGGTAAGGTAGCTGAAGTGAGCATAGGGTGGCTATTAGCACCTACAGGTTCCTTTAATTGGTAAGCCATTCGGTTATATTCTTTTGCAATAGAGAACAATCCCGAAAATACCTGTTTTAGTTGGTGATCGTCCAAAACATGAAATTCCGGGCCACGAAATACGTTTAGCTGTTGCTTTTTCCAAAAAGCCTCGGGCTTAATATGAGAAATTTTAGGTTCAAACAATTCACACGGTTCGTAATCCAATTGCATGGAATTACGAATCCGGTTCAATTTGGTTATGGGTTTGTAAAAGGACCTGCTGTTCAAAACAGCTTCGGTCTTTATGCCTCCTTTAAGGGCAAGATAGCTACGGAGACCATATTTCAATTTTCGGAAGGATAGAATATCGCCCGGATTTATTTTGTGAACTTCATAATTTTCAAGGGCCTCACCATTTAGGTTAGAAGACATATCTGCACCGGTTATGGCAACATAGGTAGGCGCCTCAAACTCCAGGACCGCCCCGGTCATGGTCATCTCCAAAAGTGCTGCGCCATTTTGGTTTTCCAGTAGATAATTGGCAATCCTGGCTGAGTAGCGATCCATTGCACCCGAAACTGGCCCCCCTAAATGCCTGTATTGATGCCGGCCATTATCTTGAATGGTAGAGAAAAACCCTGCTTCTTTAACTGTCAGCATTCCAGACTGTTTTTTCAATATTATAAATACCTACTTCTGCCTCTATTTTATGCAAGCGATGTTCGTCTACGGTGACAGGGTAGAACTGAATCCTATCCCCCACCTTCACAAAACATGGATCCTCTTTTTCAACATTAAAAATTGGAATAGGACAATTCCCAATAATATTCCAGCCTCCGGGCGACTCCTGTGGATATATTCCAGTCTGCTTTCCGGCTAAACCAACGGAACCTTTCATCACTTTCATGCGAGGGGCCGACTTTCGGGGAATTTCAAGGATTTCCGGTAATCCTCCCAGATACATAAACCCAGGAAGGAATCCAATCCCATAAACTATATATGCTGTTTGTGTGTGTACCTGAATTGTTTCTTCTATCCCCATCTCAAGAAATTCCGCCACCTCTTCCAGGTCTATCCCAAAGACGAGGTCATAACAAACCGGTAATTTCCAGAGGTGATTTTTGACCGCCGGAGTATCTTTTTTTTCACTATACGCCTTAACTAAGATGTCTTTTAAACTAGTGTAATCAATGGGTTTGAAATTACTAACCAGGGTTAGGGAATTATATGATGGGATAAATTCCCACTCATTTCCTGTTAATGCAACTTTCTTCAAATGATCACTATACTGAATAATGTCTCTTAAGATCAACTCATCTACCTTATTGGGCCATGTGATAATTATTGCACGTTCACCGAACGGATTGATGTCAATATTATAAGGTTTCATTTCGCTATGCAGAGATTGTATTTAGGCAACTCTGAAGCAAGATACACTAATATCTCCAAAACATTATTAGTGTCCCCGTGAAGGCAATAGGTATCTGCTTGTATTGGAATCATAATCCTATTTACGGTCAATATTTTTTGATCTTTCACCATACGTAGCAAGTGCAAAAGTACTTTTTCAGGATCCTGTATTATGGCATTGGCATTCTTTCTCGATACAAGACTGTGGTCATCGTTATAGTTTCGGTCGCAAAAGGCTTCTGTATAACAAATCCAGCCGGCTTTTTGAGCTTCTTGGGAGATGACACTTTTATAAGGCACGTATAGTTTGGCATATTCTTTATAAGGTGCCAGGGCTTTGAGGAAGTAGCCACAAAGTATCTGGTTCCTGGCAAGATCGTTGTATAGAGCCCCATGCGGCTTTATGTGATGTAAGCTGCCTCCTTCAAGGGATAAGGCATTTTCAAAAGCCTGCAATTGCTCATCAATACTTTCCATAAAAGCTTGCGGCTCCATCTCCATACTAATACGGCCAAAGTTTGCCCGGTCCGGGTAAGAAGGATGCGCTCCCGTCTTAACATTGCGATCTAACGCCAGCTTTAACACCTCGCGCATGCTTTCCATGTCACCCGCGTGCCCTCCACAAGCAATATTACAGGAGGAAATGATCTCAAAAAGGCTCGCCTCATTCCCAACGCCTTCCCCTACGTCACAATTGATATCTATTCCCTGTAATTCCCTTTTTAAAGCCACCCCAGTGCATTTAGAATACTGCGGATCCCAAGCCCGCAGACCAATAATATTATAATGATAGCGAAAAAGTTTTGAATGTTGCTGTTAACATATGATCCTAAAATACTCGACTTGTTCACCATCCACAGAAGGATGGAGGCCACCAGCGGCAGTAACAATCCATTTGCTATTTGGGCAAATTTTATGATCTCAATTGGGGTAAAATCAAATGAAAGGGTAAGCACGCCGATTACCAGGATTAGGCCCCAGACAAGCCTGAATCGAAAGTCCTTTGTTGAGGCATTCCAGGCGAAACAACTATTGGCCACATAGGCGGCTGCCAGAGGTGCCGTTATAGCGGAGGTAATACCAGCTGCAAACAAGCCCACTCCAATGGCATAACGCGCAGCATTACCATAAAGCGGTTCCAGACCTTTTGCCAAATCAAGGGCACCACTTATATTATTTCCGGGTATTGCCGTAGCAGTAATAAGCACCGCCATTGATATTATACCGCCCAGGGCAATGGCAATAACCGTATCCCTTCTGGCCTCTGGTAAATCCTCTGAAGAACTCCATTTCTCTTTCACCAGCGACGCATGTAAAAATAAGTTATAGGGCACTACAGTGGTTCCCACTAACCCTATAATGGTGTAAATACTCTGCTCCGGAATGCCAGGGACAAACAGCCCCCGGAGTATGTTTGTAAAATCTGGTTTTGTAATTATGGCAGTAAGCAAAAAGGAAGCGCTCATCAGGAGAACTAATATTATAAAGACCTTCTCCAGCATTTTATATGATCCGTAATACAACAATAAAAAAGCAATCACTCCTATGATCCAGGGATAGAATACCATATGATCTTTTCCAAAAATTGCTTCCAGGCCGAGGGTACCCCCGCCAATATTACCTGCTTCATAGGCAGCATTGCCGATTAATATGGCAAGCAGAATTAGCGCAACTACCATTTTCATTTTCCAGGGCGCCGAAATATTTTCCCGTATTACCTGTGCTAGCCCTTTTTGAGTAATTATCCCCAAACGTGCCGACATTTCCTGCAATACTATGGTTGCAAATGAAGACAACAAAAGAGCCCAAAGCAGGGACGGCCCAAACGAAACTCCGGCAAGTGTACAAATTGTTACCGTCCCCGGACCAATAAATGCCGCTGCAACCAATATCCCGGGACCGAGTTTTTTAAACATATTTTGTGAAAAAGCAATTACAGCTAAAGATAATGGGTTTGTAATTCTTGTATGCCAGGGCAGTAAAAAATCTGTTAAAATTAGTTTGAAAGAGTGCAGTTCGTCTAAAAAAATGCAGTTCGTCTAAAAGTGGTATGTCATACATCGATAATTCATACTAATCCCAAAATCTTCGGGTTATAATATCCCCGAAACCTAAATTGACCTACTTACAGAATGACGTGTTTAGACTGCAACAAAGAACTGAGTTATATGGATCACAAATCCTCCATGGAATCCCTTGGTGTGGAATTATGCTCTAAGCATAAGGCGAGGATCGACAAACTCATCAGAAACAATGAAACCCCGGTTGAAGCTATACAATTATATTACGGCTTAAAAGTAGCTGGTGTATACCCTATGCTGGAATGGTGGGATGGTAAAAAATCTGTTGACATTGCCATTTCAAGAGTTAAACTCAATATCGAAATAGACTCTGAATATCAAATGATGACGCACGATCAGGCCATGAACAACCTGGAAGAAACAATGCATTCATTTAAAAATGGATTTACCACTATCAGAATTCCTCATATGGTTATAAAGCATTACCAGAAAGAAACCGTTGATAGTATTTTGGGTATCATGGAAGGGCTTAGAGAAAATATTAAAGTAGTATAAACCTGTATAAATACTGGTATGATGGAAGCGAATAATATGTATACAGAACAATCTTATAAGGTTAGTAAACTAATTTTGGTATTACTCACTTTTGCAGCCTTTGCCATAATGGTCAATGGCAATGCCGCACTATCACGTTACTTATTTGGTTTGCCAATAGTAGTTTCCGGACTGCTAGGAATTGTTGGCACCTACATTCTTTATAAAGGTCGGCATGAACCATTTAATGAAAAAAAGGCCATTGCAATTATAGTTAACGCTGCCATGGTTTTGCTAATCCTGACCATTTTGGTCTCAAATACCATCCTATAAAATTTTAAAAGGTATTGGTCTGCCTTTTGTACTCTTAATTTCATAAAAAAAGCGGTGATCTCAAATATGTGATTACCGCTTTTTGCTTTGATTATTCTTTGTATCTTAAACTCATAATCCGGGATTATGAAAAACGTTGATCGAAGACATTGGTTAAAAACAGTAGGGCTTTCAAGTGGATTTGCCTTGCTGGGGGGCTTAGAGGCAATGGCTCTTGCAACCCCCCCGCGTCCTTTATATCTGGACAACATAGCCAAACTAAATGCTAACGAAAACCCTTTCGGCCCTTCCAAACGGGTCCGGGAAGTGTTAAGCAGGGGATTTGATGATGCCTGCCGATACCCATTTCGATCCCTTTCTAGCTTGGTGAAGATGATTGCGGAAAAGGAAGGTGTAACAAAAGATCATGTTGTGGTTACAGGCGGATCTACCGAAGGGCTCAAAGCTACCGGATTGGTCTACGGGCTGGGAGGTGGAGAAATCATTGCCGCTGATCCTACCTTTCAGGCCATGTTGCGCTATGCAGAAACTTTCCAGGCTTACGTACACCGGGTACCACTTAATGAGGACATGGCGCACGATCTTGAAGCCATGGGCCGCCGAGTTAATAACAAAACCCGGCTGATCTTTATTTGCAACCCTAATAATCCAACCGGGACCTTACTCAGCGCTCCTGAATTAATAGATTTTTGTAACTCTCACGACCAGCAGGCGATCATTTTCAGCGATGAAGCTTATTATGATTTTATAACTGACCCGGATTATCCTTCCATGGTTGAATTGGTGAAGAAAGGGCGGAATGTCATCGTTTCCAAAACATTTTCCAAGGTTTACGGTTTAGCAGGTCTGCGGGTTGGTTACCTTATTGCAAGGCCCGATATTGCCACGCGACTCAAAGCTGCCGTTATGGCCAATACCAACATTCTTGCGATTGAAGCCGCCAAGGAAGCACTTTTGGATGAGGATTTTTACAAATTCAGTATTGCAAAGAACGCAGAAGCCAAAGCCAGAATTTACCAGACCCTGGACAAGTTGGGACTGCCCCATATTAAGTCGCACACCAACTTTGTATTCTTTAAATCTGGTAGGCCTATCCAGGGATTGATTAGTGAAATGCAGCGACACAATGTTATGATCGGCAGGCCTTTCCCCCCACTCTACAATTGGGCAAGGATCAGTACCGGGACGCTTGCGGAGGTAGATCAGTTTTCCACTGCCCTCGCTAAAGTGATGGGGTAACACCCTTTTTGATCGATTATCGGCAATCTTTTATCGATTAACGGTATTTTTTTGAGGAATAGGCTGTACCGTTTATCGGATTTTTGGTAATAAATCGATAAAATAGTCCGTATATGGAGATTTATGGGCTTTTCAACGGTGATTGTTGTTTCTTGCGTAGACAAAACTGAGTCCCAATGAAGAAAAGTACTACTTCTACTTACCTCCTTTATGCCTTCTGTGCTTTTTGTCTTCTTTGGTCATGGTATATTTTTGTGTTTAAGATCCTGTAAGAGCTCTTCCAATTCTACTCCCTTAATTTTACTTTTTTTTATATTTTTCATATTCTCACCTATTAGCTGCAATAATATTATCCCCATATAATAAATGCAGTAGTTTTTGAGTTATTAGTACGGAATTCAGCCCTATTCTGCATATTATTTATACGCTTTCTAAAGGGATTCTATCTGGATTCCACGGGGTAATACCAAACACATGAGGAAGCTGCTAGTACTTTTTTGTCTTTTGCTGGGAAACCAACTCGTTAATTCCAAACCGATAAATAAGGAAGCGATAAATGCTGTGGACGACCCTATTGCCCTCTGCAGGCAAATTATCAATGATCATCCTGAGCCCTGG
>CBDUAW010000142.1:0-6536 GCA_965365215.1 uncultured Eudoraea sp.
ACGGCCCGCTCCTCCCCCACCCTTTTCGGCAACAGGTAAGTCCAGTACTCTGAGGGATTGGGTCATGATGCGGCGTTGTCGTGACAAGTTTTGAGCCAGTCCTTAATCGCAGTGGCGATGGATCCTTCACTGCTATCTCGGGGCGGCGTTGCAAGATTTTGGGACGGATAGCTTGCGAGGATGGAATACATCTGCACAAACTCCCAGCCGCGATCGCTGGGTGCCATCAAAAGCCAGTGGTGTTCTTGCCAATGTGGGAGCTAAACTGAAATTAGGATTCTTCAGGCTTAATGCGGATTATACACTTGGAGAATTCGACCGACTTACAGTTGGTTTGAATTTCGGTTTCAGGTAGTCAGAAAAGCACATATTCAGCATAAAAAAACAGCCTTTATCATAAAGGCTGTTTTTCGTAACTATATGGAAAAATTAAGGGGGTTTATTCTCTATGGGCCAGGACATTGCCCTCTTCATCTGCCAATAATTCTCCCTCCTGGGAATCTTTTAGACTCACCACATTACTCTCCATCTCTGTTCCCGGATAATTAATGGTATACCTTCCATTTTCCTTTTCCCAGTTAAAATCGGTCTTAAGAGTAAGGGTATTGTTTTCGTATCTGTGATATCTTCCTAAATAGACATCATTAAAGATCCATTCCTGTCGCACCGTTTGCCTGCCGGTTTCACTCAATTCGTCAACTTCCACCCTAAACCAAATACCAATAACCGGATCGTTGTTTTCGGGGATTTGCGTACAGTTACTTACAGATATAATGGCAATGATCGCCATGAGGGAAAAAAGCTTCTTCATTGTTGTAGGTCAGTATTAGATTTGGGTACTTTAAAATGCTAACGTCTTATGGAAGACGGGTATTGCTATAAATCGATGTACTGCACACTTTTTTCTTAAACATCGATAAACTGCGCAATTTTTTAACAGTGTTTAGGATATTTTGACGCTTAGGATCCTGTAAAGAGGCAAAATATATGTCGGTTTCAATAGTCATAATTATGTTAAAATTGACTAATTTTGACATGCTTTTTAAAGCGAGAAAAATATCGTAAAACCTGGCGTTTGGCCGGGATCTTTTTATAATAATTTAAATAGTATTCACATGAAAATTACAGTAGTTGGTGCGGGTGCAGTTGGTGCCAGTTGTGCCGAGTATATCGCCATTAAGGATTTTGCTTCAGAAGTTGTACTCCTGGACATTAAGGAAGGGTATGCTGAAGGCAAAGCAATGGATTTGATGCAAACCGCCTCTCTGAATGGATTTGACACAAAAATTACCGGAACTACCAATGACTATTCCAAAACGGCCAATAGTAACATAGCTGTAATAACGTCTGGCATCCCCAGAAAACCGGGTATGACCAGGGAGGAATTGATTGGGATCAACGCCGGTATCGTAAAAACTGTTGCCACCAATTTACTGGAACATTCTCCAAATACCACAATTATTGTGGTGAGTAACCCTATGGATACTATGACTTATTTAGTACATAAGTCTACCAACCTTCCCAAAAATAAAATTATTGGAATGGGAGGGGCCCTGGACAGTGCCCGTTTTAAGTATAGGCTGGCAGAGGCTATGGAAGCCCCTATTTCAGATATTGACGGAATGGTGATTGGAGGGCATAGTGATACCGGAATGGTCCCTCTGATCAGGCACGCCACCAGAAACAGTGTAAAAGTTTCTGAATTTTTACCCGAGGCCCGTCTCCAACAAGTTGTTGAAGACACCAAAGTGGGGGGAGCTACATTAACCAAACTACTTGGCACAAGTGCCTGGTACGCACCCGGGGCTGCAGTATCCAGTTTAGTACAGGCCATTGCCTGCGATCAGAGAAAAATGTTCCCATGTTCTACACTCCTGGAAGGGGAGTATAATCTGAATGATATCTGCATTGGTGTACCTGTTTTGCTGGGTCGGAACGGAATAGAGGAAATTGTAGAAATTGAGTTAAATGAAAAAGAGAAGGCCAGGATGCAGGAAAGTGCAGAAGGGGTAAGAAAAACCAATGGTCTACTGGACGTTTAAAAGCATTTCATCCTATTAAAAAAGCATCCCTAAAAGGATGCTTTTTTTTGTGGTCACAACTTCCCTCAATGGAATTTTGCTATCCCGGATATGAAACCTGGGAAATGCACAGCACCCTGAATACGGTGTTCGGGCAATACAAATACAATAAATAAATTGTCAGTTCCTGCTGGAAATGATATATTTGCACGCTATTTACGAATACCTTCTAAAAATCAAATAACCCATGCAAAATAAAGGACTCATTAAGCTTTTTGCTTTGTTGTTCGGACTGGTAAGTATCTATCAATTATCCTATACCTTCATTACTGGTAAAATAGAAAATGATGCCCAGGCTTTTGCTGCCTCTAAAATTACTGCTTCGGAAGAGGATTATGTAGCTAAAAGAGAGGCCTTGGAAGCACAGTATCTGGATTCAATTGGCAAGAACCCAATCCTTGGATTCACTTCTTATGAAGATGCAAAGAAGAAGGAACTCAACAAAGGTCTTGACCTTAAGGGTGGGATCAATGTTACCCTCCAGATTTCAGTAAAAGATATTCTTAAAGGACTTGCGGCCAATTCAAAAAATCCAATTTTCAACAAGGCTCTTGCTGATGCAGATACTGCTTCCAAGAACAGTGATGATACCTATCTGGATTTGTTTTTTGATGCTTTTGACAATATCAAGGGAGATGCTAAGCTGGCAGACCCGGATATTTTTGCCAACAAAGGCCTGAGTGATGAGATTAATTTTCAGATGACCGATGATGAGGTTAAACCCATTATCAGAAGAAAGATAGATGAATCTGTGGTCTCTGCATTTGAGGTACTTCGCGAAAGGATTGATGGTTTTGGGGTTACCCAACCCAATATACAAAGGGAAGGTAATTCCGGAAGGATCCTTGTAGAGTTACCGGGAGCAAGAGATATCGCCAGAGCGCAAGATCTTTTATCCAGTACGGCACAATTGGAATTCTGGGAAACGTATGAGCCAGGAAACCAAAGCCTGATCCAGTTTTTTATTCAGGCCAATGAAAGGCTTAAAACGCTTATTGAAGTTCCTGAAGAAGAGGAAAAACCCGAATCGGAAATAGATTCCCTCCTCTCTGATGTGGCTCAGGATTCACTCGATTTAGCCACTGAAAGAAATCCATTATTTGAAAAATTACAACTAAACGGTCCTGGTTTTGCTATTGGGATCGCGGCTATAAAAGATACTGCTGAAATAGGAGGCTGGTTACGAATGCCAGAGATCAGGAGACTGCTTCCGGCAGACGTTCAGTTTACAAAGTTTTTATGGGAACGTCCCACTAAAGATTCTGAAGTAGCCGCTTTGTTCGCATTAAAATCGAACAGGGATAATATACCAAGGATCAGCGGAGATGTTGTAAGTGATGCAAGGGATCAATTTGACCAGTTCAACCGCCCGGCAGTGGGAATGGATATGAATGTAAAGGGGGCCAAGGAATGGGAGAAGTTAACCAATGAAGCCAACCTTAACAATACGGGAATCGCCATTGTGCTCGATAATAAAGTCTATACAGCCCCTGGAGTATCCCAGGTAGGTGGTATTTCCGGTGGGAGTTCAGAAATTACCGGAACCTTTACGGTGAATGAAACCAAGGATATTGCGAATGTATTGCGGGCTGGTAAATTACCTGCCTCAGCTGAAATAATAGACTCCTTTGTAGTAGGTCCTTCTCTCGGACAGGAAGCTATTGATAGCGGATTTTTGTCCTTTATCATTGCCATGGTCTTTGTCCTGATATGGATGGTTTTTTACTACGGAAAAGCGGGGATCTTCGCAGATATTGCCTTGGTATTCAACATAGTACTTATATTTGGTGTCCTTGCCAGTTTAGGAGCCGTACTTACCCTACCAGGGATTGCGGGTATTGTATTGACCATTGGTATGTCAGTAGATGCCAACGTACTTATATTTGAACGGATAAAAGAAGAAATAGCCAAAGGCAAAGGAAAGGGTCAGGCAATCGCAGACGGTTTCGCGAATGCGCTTTCTTCTATCCTGGATGCCAACATTACCACAGGACTTACGGCAATTATTCTTTTGGTTTTTGGTTCCGGACCTATCAAAGGGTTTGCAACTACGTTGATCATTGGTATTTTAACTTCCCTCTTTACTGCTATTTTCATTACGAGATTGTTGGTAGATTGGTATATCTCCGGGAAGGGGAGAAGGCTCGATTTCTCAACCGCCATTACAAAGAACCTCTTTAAAAATCTGGATATTAAATTCCTGGGAAAACGAAAAATTGCATATGTCCTATCCTTTATTCTGGTAGGTATCGGAATCTTTTCCCTTGCAACTCAGGGCTTGGATCAGGGCGTGGATTTTGTCGGTGGCCGTAATTATCAAATTCGATTTGTAGATCCTGTTAATCCATCAGAAATTACCAGTGAACTCTCTGAAGTATTTGGAAGTGCGAGTGCAAAAACTTTCGGGGACGCCAACCAGATTATGGTTACTACCAAATACAAGGTAGATGTGCAAGGCACTGAAGTGGACGATGAGATCCTGAACAAATTATACACCTCCTTATTAAAATACCTTCCGGACGGAGCTACCTATGAAGACTTTATTCCTGGGGGAACCAATGGCGATATTGGGGTAATGAAATATCGAAAAGTAGGACCCACAATTGCAGATGATATTAAACAAAACGCCCTCTGGGCCATTGTTGGATCCCTGGCTGTGGTATTCCTTTACATTTTGCTTAGATTCCGCAAATGGCAGTACTCCCTGGGCGCTGTCGTAGCTGTTTTCCACGACGTACTCTTTGTATTAGGGATATTCTCCCTAACGAGTAAGATTATGCCTTTTAGCATGGAAATAGACCAGGCTTTTATTGCGGCAATCCTTACTGTAATTGGTTATTCCCTGAACGATACGGTGGTAGTATTTGACAGGATTCGTGAAATGGTTGGTGAAAAAGGCTGGAAAGGTGGTACAAACATCAATAATGCCCTGAACAGTACCTTAAGCCGAACACTGAACACCTCGCTTACAACCCTGGTGGTACTGCTGTCGATCTTTATATTCGGCGGGGAATCCCTGAGAGGCCTTATGTTCGCTATGATCGTTGGGGTCATCGTAGGTACCTATTCCTCTCTTTTCATAGCTACCCCTGTGATGTTCGATACGCTGAAACGAAAGATACTGGGAGACGAAAAATAATTTTAGTGCCGGGCCTTTTAAGGCCCGGTTTTTTTATCCTCTTTTATGATGCTGATCTCTCAACCCAGCTGGCAACTCCAGCAAGGTAGCAGCGTTGTTGTAGAAAATATCGGCCTTCTGATCAAGGCTTAAGAAATCGGCCGTGTTAATGGCCTCTATGGCTGTGTCTATGGTTTTGGGCCAGACCATTTGATCGCTCCCGAAAAGGATTTTTTTTCCATGCCCCGCATCGACCAATCCTTTGATAAAATGATGGAATTCTTTACGAGGAAGTACCCAACTGATGACACCAACATCAACATAAACCTGGGGGTGGGCATACATTAAGGCTTTCATATCATCTAAATAGGGCCATCCGGCATGCATTATGTAAATCTTCATTTGTGGTCTGGCCAGGAGAATTTCTTCTAGTTGCAGGGGTTTCCCCTGAAACGCCCTGGTCTTTGGATATGCAAAATAAGCTCCTCCGGGAGGGCCGCCCGGAAACATATGAAAAGCCATAGGGATATTTAATTCTTCAGCCAGATCAAAATAAGGGGTTAAACTAGGGTCAGTTGGTAAGAGGCCCTGATAATTTGGGGCGGTTTCTCCAATTACCTGCAGCTTTCCTTCTGCATGCATTTTGCGAAGCTCCTCCACAGCTAAATAATGGCCGTTACCAATAATAATCTGGTCCGGGGCATCCTCTTTCCACAACTGGCCCTGTGTTACCATAGCCAGGACAATATTGTGATCCTTAAATTTTTGGAAGGTCTGCATTTTAACAGAATCCATAGTTTGAGGTGCCGTATACGTTTCTTCGGTCAGAGGCATAAACATGTCCTGTCCTAAGAAGGCACTAAATGAATTGTCAGCTTCAAAGGCGTGTATATGCATGTCTATTATAGGACCGGAGTAGCGCTCTGTTACCGGAGCAGAGTTCTCTGTTTCAGGAGGGTTTGGTGTTTTATCCTGACAGGTAGTGAGCAGGAAGCTGAGTGGGATCAGAAACAATAATTTTGATTTCATGACGCGGGTATTAGGTTCTTTTGAGGTATTAATTGTATAACTATCAGTAAGTTAGTTAATTTTTTGTCCTAATCCCCTAAAAGTGTATAATTGGTAATAAACTTATTATCAATTACTTAAATATTCAAATTGTTTCAGATTTGGTTCCTGGTAAACACTATGTATATACCACTAATTGTCATCTAGCAACCATTTTTTAGCCGCCCGGCCATTACTAAATATTTTAATCTCATACCCCAGGTTGGTAAGAATCGTTTCAGAGAGTTGAATATTCATATTTAGGGCCTCATCACTGGCTACAACGGCTA
>CBDUAW010000143.1:0-6536 GCA_965365215.1 uncultured Eudoraea sp.
GTGATCAAGGCGATACAGGACCTCAGGGGCCTCAAGGACCTGCTGGAGCGGACGGTGCTGATGGCGCTGACGGGGCAGTCGGACCACAAGGGCCTGCCGGAGCGGATGGAGCTGTAGGGCCGCAAGGACCTGCTGGGCCAAAAGGAGATAAAGGTGATCAAGGTGATACAGGACCTCAGGGACCTGCCGGCGCTGACGGTGCTAACGGAGCTGACGGGGCAGTCGGACCGCAAGGACCCGCTGGACCAATGGGACCTGCCGGAGCTGATGGTGTTGATGGAGCAGTTGGACCGCAAGGACCCGCGGGACCACAAGGGCCTGCAGGAGCGGACGGGGCTGATGGCGCTGACGGAGCAGTTGGACCGCAAGGACCTGCTGGAGCAAAAGGAGATAAAGGTGATCAAGGCGATACAGGACCTCAGGGACCTGCCGGACCACAAGGGCCTGCTGGAGCAGACGGGGCTGATGGCGCTGAAGGAGCAGTTGGACCGCAAGGACCTGCCGGAGTGGATGGTGCTGTTGGACCGCAAGGACCAAAAGGAGATAAAGGAGATCCCGGACTTAACGGAACTGAAGTTTCCGGAACTTCCGGTTCCTTATTTTTTGCTGGCGCAGATGGAAAAATAACTGAAAATAATAGTCAAATATTCTGGGATAATACCAATGGACGTTTGGGTATTGGAAATAATTTGCCAACACAAGGACTAGACATCAATGGTAGTGCCCGATTCAGGACAATCAGTTCAGCTAACGAAGCAGACGATATTCTTGCCGCAGACGCCTCAGGTGTACTTCAAAGATCTAAGATAAATTACGGAGGACGCTGGACGAACACCGATACCTCAACAAACTTAAATGCCAATGGGACAACGGCTCCCATATTTGGAACGGAAGACTATAAGGATGATAGTAACAATTTGTATGAAGTAAGTGGCAATACCCTCATTGTAAAAGCAAGTGGTCGTTATGATATCAGAGCTAACCTTTCGGTCTACGGAACAAACTCTGGTAATACCAAGGCTAGAACAAATCTTAATGCGCGTATAGCAGTGAATGGTTCTCCGGTAGGTGCCTTGGGTGCCACAGGTTATATCAGATGGGCAAGTGGTCATGATCATTCCAGTGTGCATGTTAATGAAATTTTGGAATTAAATGCAAACGACGTAATCACTATACTAACCTACCAAGAAGCCAATACAGGTACGGTTCGCTTTAGTGGAACTGGAGAATCGAGTATTATGATTAATAAACTGAGATAAATAAGGATGAAATTAAAATGGTTTTTACTGGTGTCTTGGTTTAGTCTTTCCTTGTTTGGGCAGGATGCCTTTCATAACTATGGAAATATTCAGATTCATGGATCCGCTATGGTTGGATTACATCTGGATTTGATCAATGATGGATCCTTTGATCAAAACCAGGGTTTAGTAGGTTTCTATAGTGATTTTGGCCGCCTTACAGTTTCTGGAGCCTTCAGCCCCGTTTTCTATGATGCAGAAATTGCAGTGGAAAATGGTCTTTTCCTCGAGACTTCTATTGGAGTCAACAATAACGGAAATCTTATTACCGGTGATATTATTACCCCCAGGACTAAGGAAGATATTTTTTCCAACTTCTTTGATTCCTCCTTTTACACAGGAGAAAGTAGTGTTTCTAAGGTAGATGGTTATGCTGCAATTACTAATAAAGAATCGTTTGTTTTCCCTGTGGGAAATGAGGAAAGACTAAGGCCTCTCAGCATTCTGTCCATGGCTGTAAATCCCATTGTAAAATGCGCTTACTTCTATGAAGACCCCAACAACTCCAAAACACTGAATGCCTCATATAGCACAGACCGAAAGGCCTCAGAATATATCTCTGTTAGTGATCGGGAATTCTGGAGATTAGAAGGTGATGTTCCTTCATATGTTACCCTCTCATGGGACGAGTATAGCAATATTTCAGCTCTTGGGAGTTACCTGAGTGATTTGAAAATCGTGGGATGGAGCAAAAGTGATAATCAATGGGTAAATCTGGGAAATACCGGAACAACCGGCGGATTAGACCGGGGAACAATTACTTCTGAAACCTTTGTCCCCAGCGAATATGAGATCATAACCCTTGGTGGTAACGATGACGCATTGCAAACTTTTGACACTATTGAACTAGACAATTACTATATGACCCCGAACGGAGACGGGCAAAATGACCGACTGGTAATAGAAGGATTGGAACGTTCAAGCAGCAATTCCCTGCAAATATTTGACCGTTATGGGGTCATGGTTTATTCTAAAGACAATTATCAGAATGATTTCAACGGCCAGTCTAATCGGGAACAAGTTATTCAACGAAACTCAGGACTAGCCTCCGGAATTTACTTCTATATAATTACTATGAACGATTTAAGGCAGAAGCATCAGGGTTATCTGTATATCTCCAATTAATTTGTCAGTGTTTTTATTTTATGGGATTTTCATAATAACATTTGGAAAGACTTCTTAAATTTGATAATAGCCCCCTAATAGGTCCGGGCTTAATGAATCGGACATTTATTAGAAACCATTAAAAGAAGTACCTATGAAATACCTTTCACTAATTATCTTCTGTGTAATTCTATCTCACTTTTTTGGCAATACTCAGGAAACTGAATATCCCATTGAAGAACTTATGGGAAAAGAAGATATTGAACTTTTCGGTAAAGACATCAACCTCAGAAAAGAAGCTTATGAAGCCTTTGTTGATATGAAAGAGGCAGCCTCCAAGGAAGGAATTGACATCGCCGTGGTTTCCAGTTTTAGGAGTTTTGAGCGGCAAGAAGCCATATTTGAGGGGAAGTTTGAACGGTTTACCGAAGATGGAATGGAGCCTCTGGAAGCTATTGACAAGATTATTGAGTACTCTACCATCCCGGGTACCAGCCGCCACCACTGGGGTACTGATGTAGATCTAATAGATGGCAGTGTTAAGGCAGAAGGAGATGTACTTGTGCCAGAAAAGTTTGAGGAGGGAGGTCCATATGAGAAGTTTAAAAAATGGATGGACGAGCATTCCGAGGAATATGGATTTTATCTTGTTTATACCAACGTCCCTAAACGGAGGGGGTTTAAATACGAACCCTGGCACTATAGCTATGCTCCCTTATCTGTCCCTATGCTCTCTACCTTCCGAAAAAAGAATATTCTGCAGCTTTTGCAAAGAGAAGCATTTTTAGGAAGTGAGCATTTTACTACCGGCTTTGTGAAGACTTATATCACAGATAATATTTTAGATATAAATCCAGATCTTTTATGATGTTTTTGTAAATTACCCTAAGTATAAAAACATTGATTTTTGAGAAGAGGTAGCTGGAAATTACGGATTTTTATAGGTCTAGCCATTGTTGCTTTTGCCTTTGTACAACGATGTAATAACAAAGAAGAAAACCCCTATACTGGAAGGATTCAGAATATCAACATGACTGCCGAACAGGAGATCGCTATAGGACTTCAAAGCGCTCCTGAAATAGCACAGCAGCACGGAGGATTATATCCGGATCAGCGTCTGCAAACCCTGGTTGCGGCGGTTGGAAATAAACTGGTAAACAGCAGTATTGCCAGGGAAACGCCATACCAATATGAATTTCACCTTCTCGCAGATACTGAAACTATTAATGCCTTCGCCTTGCCAGGGGGTCAGATCTTTATTACCTATGCCTTGTTCTCTAAGTTAAATGAAGCGCAGCTGGCCGGGGTTTTAGGACATGAAATAGGTCATGTTATTGGGCGGCATTCGGCGGAACGTATTGCAGAAAGCAACTTCTGGAAGACCATATCCATGGGGGCATCAGTGGGGGCCGATGCGGGTGGAATAGTTAATAGTATTGGACAAAATACCTTGCTAAAAAATGGACGCGGAGATGAACTGGAAAGTGATGAACTTGGGGTTTTGTTTATGATCAAATCCAACTATGATCCCAATGAGATGATCAAAGTAATGCAGATTCTTAAAGCGGCCGCTGGACCAAACCGTGCGCCAGAATTTCAAAGCACCCACCCTGATCCGGACAACAGGATTGAGCGAATTAGGGCAGCGATAAGGAAATACAACGGCAAATAATGGTGTCTTGCCTAGTAATTTTTAGGTACTAATTTGAATTTTTATATATTTGATTTTCTCCCAAATTTACTTTTGCCCCTAATTTAACCCCTTATAGCTTTAATTATAATTTAAAGAACACTATATGGGAACACTATTACAATTTAGAAACCTTTATGTGCAGGCCTTTGATAATTGTAAGCCAGAATTTGTTGTAGCACTCTTAAAAATATATTCATTTTTTTGTGCTGTCTTGCTTATAATGGCTTTGTATGCTTTTATTTACAGAGCAGCTACTGGTTTTGACTTTTAATGATGCACTCTTTTACTTGAACACTAAATGAGGTGATTGCAAATAAGAAACCCTGACAAATATGTCAGGGTTTTTTGATTGATGAATAAACTTTCTCCGTGATTCATAGCACATTTATCATCTTGCCTAAATTTTTATACCTGCATTAACAGAAAGCACTTTGCTCCACACATTTTCCATTCCTACATAAATATAGACGAGGACTATGCCAGATTGTTGCGACCTTAACAGTATCCTAACTAAAGTTTAACAGCCCTGGAAATTTGCCGTTAAAAATTTAACAAAAGTTGATCCCAACCTACTTTTTAAATAAAAAAGCTACATCTAATCTTAGTAATCCTTATCAAATCGGGCTATTTTTGCCTTATAATAAAGGAATAGAAAACAGAGAATGAATAAAAAAGTAATACTGATGATTCTTGATGGATGGGGTATTTCACCCAACAAAAAGGTATCTGCCATTGACAATGCCAATACTCCATTTATCGATAGTCTCTATAAAAAATATCCAAATGCTACCCTCCTAACGGATGGCATGAACGTTGGCCTCCCGGAGGGGCAGATGGGAAATAGTGAAGTAGGTCACATGAATCTAGGTGCTGGCAGAATCGTATATCAGGACCTGGCTAAAATAAATCTTGCCGTAAAAAATGATTCATTAAAAGAAGAGGCAACCTTAAAAGAGGCTTTTCAATATGCAAAGGCCAATGATAAATCAGTTCACTTCCTGGGGCTGGTGAGTGATGGTGGGGTACATAGTCATATTGATCACCTGAAGGGACTTATTAAAGTGAGTGAAGCCTACGGAATAAAAAAGTCCTATATCCATGCCTTTACAGATGGTAGGGATGTAGATCCTAAAAGCGGAATCAATTTCTTTAAAGACCTGACCCAATTTTGTGAAAATACCAACGCCAAGCTGGCTTCCGTTATCGGCAGGTATTTTGCAATGGATAGGGATAAAAGATGGGAACGTGTAAAAAAAGCTTACGATCTGCTGGTAAACGGGAAAGGAGAAGCGCATCAGGATGTACTCCTAGCAATGCAACAAAGTTATGAAGAAGGTATTACAGATGAATTTATTGAGCCAATTGTGCTTTCAGACACCAATGGTAATCCCCTAACCACAGTGCAGGAAGGTGATGTAATTATCTTTTTTAATTTCAGAACAGACAGGGGCCGGGAACTAACCCAGGTTTTAAGCCAATCGGATAATCACGAGTACAATATGCACAAATTGGACTTGTATTATGTAACCATGACCAATTACGATGAGTCCTTTAAAGGGATACACGTGGTTTACAATAAGGAAAATATAAGTGACACCCTTGGGGAAGTACTTTCAAAATCGGGTAGGAAACAAATCCGAATTGCAGAAACTGAGAAATATCCCCATGTAACCTTCTTCTTTAACGGGGGTCGTGAAATTCCATTTGAGGGAGAAGAACGTATTCTTTGTCCATCTCCCAAGGTGGCTACCTATGATCTGATGCCGGAAATGAGCGCCTATGATATAAGGGATGCCATAATTCCAGAACTTGAAAAAGGGGAAGCTGAATTTATATGTCTGAACTTCGCAAATCCCGATATGGTTGGCCATACAGGGGATATGCTGGCGGCGATTAAGGCTTGTGAAACCGTAGATAGTTGTGCCGAAGCAGTAATTTCTTCTGGCTTGGAAAATGGGTATACTACGATTGTAATTGCGGATCATGGTAATTGCGATACGATGATCAATCCCGATGGCACGCCTAATACCGCACATACTACCAATCCTGTTCCGCTAATTCTGGTGGATAATGATATAAAATCCATTAAAGACGGCGTTCTGGGAGATATTGCACCAACAATTTTGAAAATGATGGGAATCCCTAAGCCCGATGTAATGACACAAACCTCGCTGATTTAAAATCAATATTCTCGGGATTATGATTATCACTAAAACACCAGAAGAAATAGAGCTTATGCGCGAAAGTGCGCTCATTGTTTCCAAAACCCTGGGAATGCTTGCTTCAGAAATTAAACCCGGGGTAAATGCCCTTTACCTGGATGGCCTGGCAGAATCCTTCATCAGAGATCACGGCGCAGAACCAGGATTTTTGGGCATGTACGATTTCCCTAATACGCTCAATATGAGTCCCAATGCCCAGGTTGTACATGGAATACCCAC
>CBDUAW010000144.1:0-6452 GCA_965365215.1 uncultured Eudoraea sp.
GGGTTATCTCCCACTTCTTTCCGGCCGTTAAAATCAACATTTAGATTATAATTAACCTGCTCAGAGAAATAGGTGATCCCTTCTTTAAGCTCCTCCATAACCTCCGGAATACTATCCGCAAAGGAGTACATCTGCAGCAATACAGCTACATGCTGATTAAGGGTCTGATCTTCTGTTTTTATCCTGCTTACCTCTTTTTTGCTGTAGGTATTTTTTCCTAGATGTTTTTTTACTGCTTCATCTGCGTTTTTTACCGCCTGAAGTATTTGCTCGTACCGCATTTTATTCTGCCTGGCTTCCGCATATTCTGTATCGACCTGTGCTTTTGCCCTTGCCTGTAAAGCCGCATCCCCTATCCCAAGCCTAAGGATACGCGCATGCTCCAACTGTTCGTTATAAGAAGATCCAAGGAAGTTATATCCATGCACATCATCCACATATCCATTACCATCATCATCTTTCCCGTTACCTGGCTTTTCCCCTTTGTTGGTCCATAGTACACCGTCCAGGTCTTCATGGTCCAGGTCAATTCCGGAATCGAGCACGGCGACAATTACCTTTTTACCTTTTTTAGAGCCAATAATCTCCCGGTAGGCTTTATCAACACTCATTCCGGGAATGGTGTCTGTTAAAAGGTCGGCGTGCCCCCAGGTTTTTTGTTCTGCTTCCGAAAGATCGGCTACTTTCAGGGGTACTTTGTCGATATTCTCTACTGGTGTAGCGACCAAACTTGTGCTGCCGCAACCTATCAATACAGCTGAGGACATAAGTGTTCCCAGCAACCATTTCATACTTCTGTACATCATATAATCAATTATTTATGGATTTATTTTACTGTAATAATTTCCCGGATATTCTACCCTGAACTGTTCAAAACACCCCCTGTCTGCCATAGTCACAAAACAGGTCTTCCCGTCTCTTCCTCCAAAAGTAAGATTAGAAGGTTTCTTCCCCTTCAAAGTTATTTCTTCAAGTAATTTTCCCCTTGGAGAAATAACGACTACGGATCCTTTATCGTATCGGGCAATGAATAGATTCCCCTCCGAATCACACCGCATCCCATCCAGCCCAAAATCGTCAAATTCAATAAAAAGCTCTTTATTCATCAGTTTTCCGTTCTCTGTAATTTCATAGCGCCACACCTTTCGTTGTACACTTTCATTCACGTACAAATACCTCCCGTCCGGACTCACCTCAATCCCGTTGGTTGTTCCCATATTTTTTTCTAAAAGGGATAATTCCCCTGCGGGACTGGCAGTCCACAACTGCCCGCTTCCTTCACTCCAGTTGGGGTCGCTGAGATACAGACGCCCATCGGGTGCAATAGCCAGGTCATTGGGCTGGTTCATGGTTGAATCCTGTGCCCATATCACGGGAGTTCGCGTACCCGCAGCAACCCTGTAGATCCTATGTTGGGCATAATCTGCAATAAACATATCACCTTTTAGATCAAACCGTATGCCATTGCCAATACTACCTTCGGGAAGCCTCAGGAATATTTCCCCTTCCCCCTCTTTATTTACCCGGCCAATGGTCCCTTCCTCCCGGAAGTTTACGGCAAACAATTGCCCTTCCGGATTCACAGCCGGCCCCTCAATCCCTGGGGTAAAAGCCCCTTCAGGACTGAAATCCGCACTGCTTCTTTTACTTTCCCCGCAGGAAAATAACAGGAATAAAGAGAGTATGGATAGTATGTTCGAATTAACTGAAGATCTCATCAAAAGCAAAAGTTTCTTTTAATCTAACGCCTTTTTCTGTCTGCTGCACTGTACAGATTTCGTTATGGGCGTCGTGTTCCAGGAAGAGGTAGTATTCCTTTTCCGCAGCAAGGTCTAAAAATGACTTTTTTTCCTCGAGTGTCAGCAAAGGGCGGGTGTCATATCCCATTACATAGGGCAGGGGTATATGGCCTACGGTGGGCAATAAATCAGCCATAAAAACCAGAGTTTTCCCCTGGTAGTTAAAGATGGGAATCATCTGTTTTTCCGTATGTCCGTCTGCAAAAAAAACATCAAAACCAAGCTCGGAACCTTTTAACAAGGCCCCTTCCCCTTTTTTGAGAAATTTCAGTTGTCCGCTTTCCTCAATGGGGAGAATGTTTTCTTTTAAAAAGGATGCTTTCTCCCTGGGGTTAGGGTGCACCGCCCATTGCCAGTGTCCTTCGTTGCTCCAGTAATGGGCGTTTCTGAAGGCCGGTTCGTAACCGCTTCGGTCGTTGTTCCATTGTACACTTCCGCCACAATGGTCAAAATGCAGATGGGTAAGGAATACATCTGTAATATCATCCCGATGAAAGCCGTTTTGCGCAAGGGATGAATCGAGGGAATGATTCCCCCAGAGGTGGTAATAACCAAAAAATTTATCAGATTGCTTGCTGCCCATCCCATTGTCGATCAAAATTAAGCGATCACCATCTTCCATCAACAGACAGCGGGCTGCCATATCTATCATGTTGTTCTGATCGGCCGGATTGGTTTTATTCCACAGCAATTTGGGAACCACTCCAAACATTGCACCACCATCCAATTTAAAATTCCCGCTTTCTATGGGATAAAGTCTCATCAATACGGTTTCAATAAAAGCGCAAATTAAGAAAAGTGTATCGTATCTATATAGCTCTTCACTAAATTTTAGGTATTTCCCTTGGAAATGGCCTGTTGCAATAATTCCTGCAATTGCTGTCCGAAGTAGATCATTCGCTTTATTTCTTGAACCCCAAGCAGGCGTTCCTTTTTTAGGATCAGGATGGCTTTGCCATTAGATTCTATGTGGTAATATGGATGGCTTTCCAGGAAAAGCACCAGTTCATCAGTAAATATATGGCGTATGGCTTCCTTATTTTCTCCCCGCAGGTAGAAGCGTCTGTTAAAATCAGGATGATTTTTAATCTCGATATCTTTAAACCCGGCCAAGCTGTAGAGCCATTGTAATAAGCCCTCTTTATCCAGGGAGAAGACAGGGATCTCTTTACTGAGCCCTATGTGCATAACAGTGGTTTTAACAACCTCCCGGGCAATAAAGGCCCCCTCTGAAAACTCAAGGTCAAACACCTTGCAATCCGTTTCAGGATCATCCAGGTGGTTATAGGAGTAACTAATTTCCCGTGTATGGAAAAACACAAAGTCTTCCAGGGGTACTGTGTGTAATTTCTTTTCCGGGGAATACTGCCAATGGTAGTCAAAAGCCGTTTCTTCCAAGTCTTTTTGCCGTTTTGTAAAGTAACGTTCAATGGGTTTCAGGGCAGCGAGAGGAAGTATTTTCCGAACTGCAAAAGGGTGTAGGGAATCCGTCTCGTGCAAATCGAGCCCAATTAACTCCATACTGCCACCTTTCTTTTCAAAGGCAGAAATGTAATTTTCAAGGCCTTCCATTACGGTATGATCCACAAAACTGCACATTGAAAAATCTAATACCACGTCTTCGGATTCTGGCACCGCATCCAGTTTGTTTTTTAGCTTATAAAAATTCAGGAAGCTGCAAAAGTGTTTTATACTGAGGTAGTAATTATCCCCGTCTGCTTCCTTGAACATTAAAATATTAGGCTTGTAAAGGTGGTTCAGGAACAGCCCAAGACTCTTATTGATAATTATATGTATTATAAAAGTAACCAGGATCCCTATCCCTATCCCAGTGATCAGGTTTGTGAAGAGGGTGGTAAGCAAGGTAGCCAGGAAGATCAGGATTTGTTCCTTGCCTATTTTGGCAATTTTTTTAAAAGTATCAGGAGTAGCGAGCTTGTATCCGGTATAAACCAGGATTGCCGCCAGGGCTGCCAAAGGAACCCGCCTTAGTTGATCCTGGAAAAGGAGGATAAAGGATAAGAGAAAAAGAGCATGAAAGAAATTTGAGCTGCGATTGGTAGCCCCATTGTTTACATTTACAGAACTTCGGGCAATTACGGTGACTACATTAAGCCCTCCCAACATTCCACTGGCAACGGTTGCCAGGCCCAGGGCTTTTAAGTCCTTATTCACGTTAGATCTTCGAGCAAGGGGATCGAGCTTGTCAATAGCCTTGATACTCAAAAGGGACTCTATGCTGGCAATTAGGGTAATGGCCACTACCGCCAGGATAAACTTTTTACTGTGCCAAATGCTGAAATCAGGACTTGCCAGGTCCCTGAGGATGTTGTCCGGGAGTGACACCAGGAACTTGTTGTTCATGGGATACGAAAGGTCAAGAAAGGAATAGCTATAACTCAATAGCACCGTTAGGATAAGGATCCACATGGGGGCGGGGATTAATTGAAAAAACGCATAGCGTATTTTAGAATAAAAGGCCATGATCAGGAGACTGATAAACCCAATCCCAGCCGCAAAAATCACCTCGGTTTCGGGATTGGTCCACAAAGTGATCAGGCCTTCAGGAATCTGCAGGAGCAATTCAATGATGGTCCCATGCTCATTATTATGGCCAATCATGATATGAAACTGTTTCGCCAGGATCCCCAAACCAATAGCTGCAAGCATTCCCTGAATTGCAGAAGCAGGGAAGAAATCTGCCAGTCGCCCCATTTTCAGAAAACCCAGGAGCAGCATCAGCACCCCTGAAATTACAATTGCGGCCAGGGTAAAAAGATACCCCTGGAACAAATCCCCATTAGCCAGAGTGGTAATGGCACCCAATAATACGATTACCAAACCATTTCCGGGCCCTGTGATTGTGACGTTCGATCCGCCGAAAATGGCAGCCACCACACCTCCGGCAATAGCCGCAATAATCCCTGATATTGGTGGCGCTTCGCTGGCAAGGGCTAATCCCAGGCCTAGTGGCAACGAAATTAAGGAAACCACAAAACCAGAAAAAATATTCTTGGGAAGGGATTTAAAAAATTGTCCGGTACGGTTGGTTTTTGCGTTCAAATCTATTTTCTAATGATCAGCAGGTCTGTTGGGAGGTCTGAAAGGATATGTTCAATATCATGTGGAAAGATACGTTCCAGAATACCCGATTTGGCCGGGGCATTCATAACGAGTAAATCGGCCCTCACCACCTCGGCATAATGACCTATTGAATAGCCCCTTTTGCCAAAAATACTCTGCATTTTGATCTTAATATTATCTGTGAATTCCGAGGGAAGGGAATTTACTATTTTCCTGACCCTGGATTCTTCTCTCTGCTTTAGTTTTTCCTTCATCAGGGTAGCCTGTTTTAGGGTACGGTCATCTTCTACGGTCACATGGATTTCCTTTTGCCGAATTTCTTCTACAATGGTAATTTGCTTGGCTCCCAAGGCATGGGCAACATAGAATGCATCCATTATGGCAACGGGTGTTTCCGGGGCATCGAGCCCATTGACCACCACGTGCTGGCTCTGTACTCGTTCGGCAGAGGGTTTTATCAGGAGTAATACCGAACAAGGCACCTTCCGGGTAAGTTTCCGGGCAATAGTACCTACATAATACTGGTACATATTTTCATGTTGCAGGGCACCCAATACGAGCAAATCTATCTGAAAACGCTTACAGGCTTCGAAGATTACATCTACCGGTTTGCCGGTTTCCCACTGTATTTCGATGTGATCTTCCGGAAAATCGATCTTTTCCAAAAGGGATCTGATCTGCACCTCTTTTTTCACAGTCTTTTCCCCTACATGTAATAACACTAATTGCGCTTTAAAAAAATGGGCCAAGCGGGTAACTTCCTGGATGTTGTTTTCCAGGGTAGGGGAAAAGGCAAAACCAAAGAGGATTTTTTTAAAGGGATGTGGCAATTGCTGCATTGAGCTCATTTGCGGGCAATATAACATAATAAAGCGGAACGCATTTCTAATACCAGGGAAGTAAAGCGTTTGAAATAAAAGTGCTAAATTTCCCGCTGAACAAAAAAATAAGGGGCAAATGCTGGAATTGGCAGGGATAATTATTTTAGGGATTTGTGCACAATGGATTGCCTGGAGGTTTAAGTTACCTGCCATTTTACCACTAATCCTGATAGGGCTGCTGGTTGGCCCCATTTCTACACTGTACACTGAAGATGGCCATAAACTGATTGAGCCCATCTGGAATGGCGAAAAAGGGCTATTCCCGGGGGACGGGCTGTATTATTTTGTTTCCCTTGCCATTAGTATTATCCTGTTTGAAGGAGGTCTAACGCTAAAGCGGGCAGAGATTGAAAATGTAGGGCCAGTAATCACCAAATTAATTACTGTAGGGACCCTGGTCACCTTTGTGGCCGCGGGGATTGCTGCTCATTTTGTGTTTGATTTGTCCTGGAAGATTTCATTTTTATTTTCGGGCCTTATCATTGTTACGGGGCCTACCGTAATCACCCCAATTCTAAGAAACATCCCCCTCAAAAAGGATATTTCAGCGGTCCTGAAATGGGAGGGGATTTTGATAGATCCTATTGGAGCCCTTGTGGCCGTACTGGTATTCGAATTTATCAGTGTAGGGGAAGAGTAGGCATATACAAATACGGCCATGATAGAGTTTGGAAAGATCCTGCTGTTT
>CBDUAW010000145.1:0-6451 GCA_965365215.1 uncultured Eudoraea sp.
TTCTTCATCACTCCCTACACTGTCCTAATTGACATTTTCCAAAAAAGCATTGATAACCCAATCCCTCCACGGCCACATAAGCCTCCATCCGTCTGCATGGAGTCCGTGCGAATCTGCATAGCGCGATAAATCCATCCAATCTAATGCTAAACGCTCAGCATGTGCATCTGAAACCAGTAGTCTGTCTACCACCTTTTCATAGGCATCTTCACTATGGTCCCCTAGAAACGCATCGATCTCATCTATGCTTGGGGGAAGTCCTGTGAGGTCTATGGTAACCCTCCTGAGGAGTCTTTCCTTGTCTGCTTCGGGAGCAGGGGCTACCCCTGCCTGTTTCAGTTTATCCTGAATGAAATGATCTATTGGATTGTTCCTCTTCCAACTATCAGGCAGGGCATCGGTAATTTCGCCAGGCTGGGGCGGGAGGAAGGCCCAATGTTTTTTCCACTCAGCTCCTTGTTCTATCCATTTAATTAAAAGCGCTTTTTCCCGATTATTCAAGCTGAGATGTGACTCTGGCGGTGGCATAATTATTTCATCATCTTCGCTCAGGATTCTTCTAACAAGTTCACTTTTTCCAGGATTGCCGCCTACAATGGCAAACTTTCCGGATCGTAACCTGTTAAAAGCATAGGAATCCGCGTCGAGCCGGAAACCTGCCTTACGGGAATTTTCGTCAGGACCATGGCAGGTATAACAGCGGTCTGAGAGGATAGGCTTTATATGATAATTGAAATCAACAGTTTCTGGAAGGTCTTCTGATACTTCGGCCAATTCCTCAGGAATATTCGTACCACAGGAAGTAACCAGCATACAAAATGTGAAAATTAATAAAACACGTAAATACATACCAAGCTGTAAGTCTTCTTAAAGATAGGATAATTTGTCTTATAGGAACAACTACAGGGTTCGCCAGAGTAACCTCCAACAAAAAAGGAAGTAGCGTTTAAATAGGATGGAGAATTTCCTTAGCGATGAATTGTCTGGGTACGGTCAGGGCCCACGGATACAATCTTAATTGGAATACCCAATTCAGATTCTAAGAAAGCAATGTATTCATTAAGGGTCTCCGGTAATTCATCGGCACGGGTCATACGGGTCAAATCTTTTTCCCACCCCTTCATTTCAGTGTATACCGGACTAACATTTTCGGCTTCAATATTATAAGGCAAATGGGTAATTTCTTTTCCTTTGTATTTATAGGCCGTACATACTTTAATTTTTTTGAAACCACTTAGCACATCGGCCTTCATCATCATTAATTCTGTTACCCCGTTAATTTGAACGGCATATTTAAGTGCAACCAGGTCTAACCACCCGCATCGTCTGGGCCTTCCGGTAGTTGCCCCAAATTCATTACCAACCTTGCCCATAGTGGCACCGTCCTTATCAAAAAGTTCGGTGGGGAAGGGACCACTGCCCACTCTTGTAGCATAGGCTTTGAAGATTCCCAATACACGTCCAATATCAGAAGGGGCAACCCCAAGACCTGTACAGGCGCCAGCAGCGGTTGTATTTGAAGAAGTTACATAAGGATAGGTCCCGAAATCTATATCGAGCATGGAACCCTGGGCACCTTCTGCCAGTATTTTTTTTCCATTTTTCTGAGCCTGATACAAGTATTCTTCACTGTCAATGAATGTAAGGCTCATCAATTCCTCAACAGCCTGGAAAAAATCAGCTTCTAATTCCTTGAGATCGTATTGTATATCAACGTCATAGAAGCTTATCATTGCTTCATGCTTGTTTGCCAAAGCGCGATATTTTTCGCGCCAGGAGTCCAGCTCCAAATCCCCTACGCGCATGCCGTTCCTTCCTGTTTTATCCATGTAGGTTGGACCTATTCCCTTGAGGGTAGAACCAATTTTAGCCTTCCCTTTGGATGCCTCGGAAGCCGCATCGAGTAATCTATGTGTTGGGAGAATAAGATGTGCCTTTCTGGATATCAGTAGTATGCTCTTAATGTCAAGGTCAAATTGAGAAAGGTTGTCCAGTTCTTTCTTAAAGATCACCGGATCTATTACCACACCATTGCCCACAATATTGATGGCATCGGGATGAAAAATCCCGGATGGGATGGTATGTAAGACGTGTTTAATACCATCAAATTCCAGAGTGTGTCCGGCATTAGGCCCTCCCTGAAACCTGGCGATAATATTGTAATTTTTAGTAAGGACGTCTACAATTTTGCCTTTGCCTTCGTCCCCCCATTGGAGACCTAACAGTAAATCTACCGCCATGAATTGTGTTTGGTTAGTGGTTTGTTTCTTTTTCCTTTTTCTTTCTGGTTCCGTAAAAGTATAGAGAATGGTTATTGATCTCTATATCAAAGACTTCTTCAATTGTTTTTTTAATAGATTCTATCCTGGGATCGCAAAACTCTACCACTTCTCCGGTATCTGTAAGAATCACATGATCGTGTTGGCGATCAAAATATGATTTTTCATATTGAGCCTGATTCTTTCCAAACTGGTGTTTTCTAACCAGTTTGCATTCCAGGAGAAGTTCAATGGTGTTGTAAAGAGTTGCGCGACTCACACGATAGTTTTTATTTTTCATGTTGATATAGAGTGATTCAATATCAAAATGATCATCACTATCGTAGATTTCCTGCAAAATAGCATAGCGTTCAGGGGTCTTGCGCTGGCCATTTTCTTCAAGAAAAGTGGTAAACACCTTTTTTACTATTTCCTGATCTTTATTATTTCCCATGGATAACCATCTATCTCAAACCGCAAAGGTAAACTTAAAAATAAAATTCGGGATGTTTTGCAATCTCAATTTAGTGGAATTTAAATACTTGGGACTAGACGCGGGTAACTTTTTCAATGCCACCGATCTGTTTTAGATTCTGGATCAGTTTTTTCAAAATAGCATTATTCTTAACCACTACGGTAATTTTACCGGTGAACGTCTCCCCTTCCGTACTAAAATTGAGGTTCTTCATGTTTACGTGCATATTATCTGATATGATGGCGGTAATCTGATTCATCAGTCCCAGATTGTCGATACCCATTAACATGATTTCCGATGTAAACTCTTCCTGAGTAGAATCTATCCATTTGGCACTGATTATCCGGTAGGCGTAATTAGATTGAAGGGAGATAGCATTGGGACAGTTTTTTTTGTGGACTTTAATACCTTCGTTAACGCTAATGAATCCAAATACATCATCTCCTGGAATGGGATTGCAGCATTTGGAAAGTTTATAGCCAAGCTTTTCTTCTTCCTTGCCAAATACCAGCATATCGAATTTAGAAGTAATCTCTTCTTTATGGATATCTTCAGGAATCGCTTTTCGACGGATTTTATTTTTGAAAAAGCTTATAAAGGCATTGTTGTATGAGGAGGCAAAATCCTTGATTTTTTGGTTGTCAATAGAGCCAATACCAACTCTGTAAAACAAATCCAGACTGGTTTGTAGTTTGAAATAGATCACCATCATATTGATGACGTCTTCATTTAGGTTAATTTTCTGCGATTTCAGTTTCCTTCTCAGGACCTCTTTACCCTCTGATGCGATTAATTTCTTTTCCTCCCTGAGCGATGACCTGATCTTGGAGATTGCCCGTGCCGTGGTGGCATAGTCGAGCCAGTTTTGATTAGGCTTCGCAGTTTCCGAAGTAATAATTTCTACCTGGTCCCCGCTTTTTAATTCCGTATTAAGGGGTACGAGTTTGCCATTCACCTTTGCGCCCCTTGTTCGCATTCCTACCTCAGTGTGGATGGAAAAAGAGAAGTCTAATGGGGTGGCCCCTTTAGGAAGCGATTTCAATTCACCTTTAGGGGTAAACACAAAAATTTCTTTTGCATACAGATTGAGTTTAAATTCCTCGACAAAATCTACTGCATTGCTATCGGAATTCTCCAGTGCCTCCTGTAAGCGATTGAGCCAAACTTCAATTCCTTGTTCCTTTTGTTCCCCGTGTTTATATTTGAAATGGGCAGCATACCCTTTTTCAGCAATTTCATGCATTCTTTCGCTCCTGATCTGCACTTCAACCCATTTCCCTTCCGGCCCCATAACCGTAATATGTAATGCCTCATATCCTGTAGATTTGGGTGAAGAAATCCAATCCCTCAGCCTTACGGGATTGGGGGTAAAATGATCTGTAACAATGGAATAGATCTTCCAGGCGAGAAATTTTTCATTTTCAGTATCTGATCGGTAAATGATACGAATGGCGAACTTATCATAAATCTCATCATAAGTAACATTCTGTGTCAGCATTTTCTTTCGGATGGAATAGATGGATTTCATCCGCCCTTTAATGCTATATTCTAATCCTTCTTTATCAAGCGAATCTCTGATTACCTTGGAAAAGTCTTCAATATATTGCTGCTGTTCTTCTTTGGTATCCGCAATGCGTTCCTGGATATCTGAATATACCTCGGGTTCTGTGTATTTAAGGCTCAGATCCTCCAGTTCGGTCTTGATATTATAGAGGCCAATCCTATGCGCGAGCGGGGCGTAAATATAGAGGGTTTCAGACGCCAGTTTAACTTGTTTGTGCTCGGGCATGGCGTCCATGGTCAGCATGTTGTGATAGCGATCGGCAATCTTGATAATGATCACCCTTACGTCATCGTGAAGCGTTAGCAACATCTTGCGGAAATTCTCAGCTTGCTGGGAAATGTTTTTGTCCTTCTTAAGATGTGCAATTTTAGTTAAACCGTCTACGATGCGAGCAATGGCTTCACCAAACATCCGCTCTATATCATCGAGGGTATATTCGGTATCTTCCACTACATCGTGCAGGAGGGCGGAGGCTATGGATACGGCATCCAGTCCTATTTCCGAAGCTACAATTTTGGCCACAGCAATGGGATGGAAAATGTATGCTTCCCCAGATTTTCTTCTCTGGTTTTTATGAGCATCCACCGCCACATCAAAAGCCGATCGAATTAGTCGTTTATCAGCTGCAGAAAGCGTTTGATAACTTATCCGTAGCAATTCTTTGTATTGCTTGGCAATTTCCTTGTTTTCCTTGTCAATAAAGGTCTCCGTCCGCATAAAATAAAATTACCACAATCTTTTGTAGTTACCAACAAAAATCATGCCTTTAGGCGCTGTATCCGCTCCCTTAAAGGCGGGTGGGAGTAGTGCACAAAGACATAGGCCGGATGGGGGGTAAGGTTGCTTAAGCTCTTTCTGGAGAGTTTTTTGAGAGAGGTGATTAAGGCCGGAGCGTTAAAGGTATTTTTGGCATAGGCGTCTGCCTGAAATTCGAATTTCCTGGATAGGTAATTCATCATTAGGCCTGTAATTTCTGATATTGGACTGTATAAAAGCCCAAAACCGATGAGGGCAGCATGAAAACTAGGAGTGCTCACACCTATAGCCATCGATAATTCAGGATTATTAACGAAGATGGAAAGGATATAAAGGGTTATCCCTGTTGTGATAATTGCCGTTGAAAGGTTAAACAGAATATGATGCTTTTTATAGTGCCCAACTTCATGGGCCAGCACCGCAACAACTTCGTCTTCCTCCAGGTCGTTGATCAGGGTATCAAAAAGGGTAACGCGTTTTTCTTTTCCAAAACCTGAAAAATAGGCATTTGCTTTGGTGCTTCTTTTTGAACCGTCGATCACAAAAATATTTTTGAGTTCAAAGCCAACTCTTTTGGCGTAGTTTTCAATGTTTTCCCTTAGAGACCCTTCGGGAAGCGGGGTTTGTTTGTTAAAAAGCGGAACGATTAAGCGGCTGTAAAAAAGGTTCATAAAAATGGTAAAGAGGGTAATAAGGCCCCAGGCATAAATCCAAAAACTGGAGCCGGTCCACTTAAAAAACAAAAGTATCAGAGACAATATCCCGCCACCCAAAACGGCTGTCATTATCCAGCCTTTTATTTTATCGATGAAGAATAGTTTAGTTGTGGTTTTATTGAACCCAAAACGTTCTTCGATCACAAAAGTGTGATAGTAGGAAAAAGGAATGCTAAGCAGATCACTACCTATAAAAATAATTCCGAAAAACAACAGGGCAATACCAATGTCATGGTTTGTAATACCTCTGGCGATAGTATCGATCCATTCAAAACCTCCGAAAAACAAAAAGGCCAGCGTAAGCAAGAGGGAGAATGTCCCTGAAAAGATTCCAAAACGGTGATTCACTTTCTTGTATTCCTGTGACCTGCGATACTCATCTTCATCAAAGATTCCCTCTAATTCACGGGGAATAGGATCTTTAAATCTAAGGGCATTGAGGTAATCCAAAAAGGTTTCCACTGCAAATTGGATAACGAGAATAACAATAATAATGTAAAAAAGGGTCTGGCTATTCATATTGAAATATCGGGGGTTTAATATACTTTCACTATTGAAATGACCTTTGTCGCAAGGCCTCAAATATAAGTATTGCTGCCGATACAGAAACATTCATGGAATCGATTTCCCCCTTCATTGGGATAATAATTTGATCCTTAGATGCTTCCACCCACTCTTTGGT
>CBDUAW010000146.1:0-6395 GCA_965365215.1 uncultured Eudoraea sp.
ATAGGCTCCCAATAATTTATCTTGTAGATAGTGCCGGTGTTTATCTCCCATTACAGGATCAGATTTTTCCTGATAAAGAACATTTTGGCAGGATTTTTAGAAATAATGCAGTTATGAGCAGTATGGGTATACCTCAAATAGCTGCGGTTATGGGAAGTTGTGTTGCCGGGGGAGCTTATTTACCTATCATGAGCGACGAAGCGCTGATTGTTAACAAAACCGGGAGTATCTTCCTTGCAGGAAGCTATCTGGTAAAAGCGGCAATTGGGGAGGATGTGGACAATGAAACTCTGGGGGGTGCCAGCACGCATTGTGAAATAAGCGGAGTAACTGATTACAAAGCAAAAGATGATAAACATGCCCTGGACACCATTAAAAATCTTATCGATAAAATAGGGGCGCCTAAAAATGCCGGTTTTAGCCGTATTAAATCTGCAAAACCCACCGAAAATCCCAAGGATATCTATGGAATATTACCAATCTCAAGGTCCGAACCTTATGACATGCTGGAAATTATTAAAAGGCTGGTAGACCATTCGGAATTTGAGCAGTATAAGGAGGGCTATGGAAAAACAATACTTACAGGTTATGCCCGCATAGACGGTTGGGCTGTGGGCATTTTAGCCAATCAAAGGCAGGTGGTGAAAACCAAAAAAGGCGAAATGCGTTTTGGAGGTGTAATTTATTCCGATTCCGCCGACAAGGCTACCCGTTTTATTGCAAATTGTAATCAAAAGAAAATCCCCCTGGTTTTTCTGCAGGACGTGACCGGTTTTATGGTGGGTAGTAAGAGCGAACATGGCGGAATTATTAAAGACGGGGCTAAAATGGTCAATGCCGTAAGTAACTCCGTAGTCCCTAAGTTCACCGTCATTGTGGGCAATAGTTATGGCGCGGGTAATTACGCCATGTGTGGAAAGGCATATGATCCCCGCTTAATAGTGGCCTGGCCCAGTGCTGCCCTGGCAGTAATGAGCGGTAATTCTGCGGCCAAAGTGCTGTTACAAATTGAGAAGGCTACCCTGAAAAAGAAGGGCGAGGCCATAAGTGCGGAGAAAGAGGCGGAGCTTTTCAATACCATAAAAGAGCGCTATGATTCCCAAATTTCGCCTTACTACGCCGCTGCACATTTGTGGACGGACGCAATTATAGATCCAAAAGATACCCGGAAATGGATTTCCATGGGGATTGAAGCAGCTAATCAATCGCCCATAACCAAAGACTTTAATATGGGGGTTTTGCAGGTTTAATTTTATACTGAAGTTTTATAGGTTAAGATTGATAAATTTACTCTTCAATACTTTATAGACCTTGTTGCTGGCTCCTGCGGCATAGATCCTGAGCAGGTGACCCTTTTTAGCCATAATTTCATACCGTCCTTTGGAATTGGTTACAGTGCTTTGTCCATTGGTCAGATTCGTTACCCTAATTCCAGCTTGTGGAACCCCGGATTTAAAAACAAAGCCTGATATGCTTGCTTTTTTATGCGCCTTCCTGCGCTTCCACGTCTTCTTGTCAACGGCTTTGTCCGTAAACGCCATACATCTAATCTCATAGGCCATTGCAGCTTTTTCTATCAGTTCCCATTTGTCCTGACTCGCATATTTTTTATAGGAATTGGTATAGCTGAAATTTGAAGCAGCCAATACCAGCCCAATCTTATCACTGCCATACACTTTTAAAAGTTCTAAGGTGACTACAAAATCGTCTTTTACATATATATCAAAGTTACCAATTGGTAAACGCACAACTTCCGGAAGCGCCTTAATGGTATAGAGTATGTTTTTACCCGTACGATTCAGATTTTTTCCCGGCAGACCTTTTATTTTGTCCAACTCATAGAAATTAACCCGAACCAACACACTGTCCGCAGTATTTCCCCAAACTTCGAATTGAAATTCTTCTAACTTGCGAAGCCCTTTATTAATCTTAATCCTGGTGCCCAATTCGCCCCCAAGGGCAATATTATCTTTCCAATAACCAAAAGTTCGTTCTCCCCCGTTCTGATAGCCCAGATAGCCTTCTCTCTGGAAAGCTCCTGCATTGGTCAGTACCACTTCATTCAATTGTTCTACCTTGGGTTGCATATAAATTTCAGGATACTCATTGTAACGGAATTCTAGCTGAGGCACCGGTATTTCAATAGGTTCATATCCTATTGAAGATATTATTAAAATATCTTTTTGTGTAAATTCTGAGGGATTGAGCTCTAAATGGAAAATACCTTTCTCGTCACTTACCGTTCCCAGCCCTTTTTTTAGAATGCCAATATTGACATAAGGGATGCATTCTTTGGTGGAAGCATCCAGTATAATTCCCTTATAATCTTTTTGAGGATAAGCATAAAGGGAAAGGAAGGTTACTAGGACGACAACTACCTTCTTCATCCAACTACAGCTGGTCAATTACCTACAGAGGTTACATTGTTAGATACCGTAAAAAGCTCTTGTTTAACATCCTTAACCCCCATTTTAAAAACCTTGCTTTCTTCACGTTGACCTGGGGTGCCGTAATTATAGTATACCGTGGCTTTCAGATAGGTTGGGGTGAGACTTTTATTCCCAAAATAGTTCACATTGATCTTCCACTGGCCTTTAAGCGAATCATCAATGAGATACTCCTCACAGGAATATCCCTTTAATTTTTCATCTTTAATCCGTTCGGCATTGGCCAAGAGGGAATGTTCCCATTTGTAGTACTGGTTTTCCGGGTTAACAAATTGGAGTTCAAATTCTGCTTCACTATCATTCCACTCAAAAACCAGTCGGGTCCCTTTAAAGCTCTCGTCCTTACCCTTCCTTTTTTTTCTGGAAGATTGTACCAATTCCTTGCGCTCAAGGCTTAACAGGTTCCAAAATTCTCTTTTTATGATAGGAGTAAACCCAAGGTCTTCGCCGCGGATAAACCCCTCTCCTACCAGGTAATCATAGCGCGCATACAGCGCTGCCGCTTTTCTGAAATCCCTTATTTGTCGGTAACTCAAGGCGAGGTCCCGGTAAGACTGTGCATAATTGGGCCTGAGAATAAACAATTCCTTTAAGATCTCATTTGCCTTTTCATACTCTTCTTCTGCCTGATATACATAGGCTAGTGCTTTCAGGGCCAGGGGATTCTCTTCAAAAACCAGTTCAAATTGCTGTATGATCGAATCGGCAAAGCCGGTATTCCCCCATTGGGAAACAAAATAAACATAGGCATCCAGGGCATAATGGTAGGAGCTACGATATACATTAGCCTGTTTGCGGTAAAGGTTTATTGCTTCCTGTTCTGTTTTTGCCTCGCGCAATTCGAGCAAATAACCAGGGGCATTTTTGGAAACTTCCCCTGTTGCCAGGGCATCTCCCTCGAAAATATTATTCCGGAGTCTGGCCTGGTCATAGGGCCCGCCTGTCATTGGGTCCGCAAAAGAGTTTGCCCCTTTAGTATTGATCACAATTACTCCGCCATTGGCCTGGCCTCCATACTTTGCCACTAATCCTAGGCCCCTTAAAATGGCTATTCTCTCTATGTTCTCTACCTGTACAAAGGTGGGTGTTTCTGTAAGAATAAGACCATCTACATCATAAATAGCAGGCTGAAATCCGACTCCAACTGCCCCCCTCAGATAAACCAGAGGGTTTAGTGGGTCGTTTGCCGGTCTTTCTACTCTAACGCCAGCAAACCTGTATCGGATTGCGGAAACAAAGTCTATCCCTCCGAATGGGATATCCTTCCCTTCAACTATTTGCACTGAAAAGTTGGTGATATCCTTATCCAAAATCCCAAAGGCAGTATTGATAAGGTTTTTGTTAGAATTGTATTCTTTGCGAAGCTGAGCCTGGCTCTTAATCTTGGTTTTCTCCACTACCACTTCATTCAACTGATTCACCGCAGAATTCATCTTGATGTTTAATATTGCGGTAACATCTTCTACAATGATCTCCATATCTCTCATTCCAGGATAGGAAAATTTTATCATGTCCCCTTCCCTGGTCTCAATAGTATAATAACCTTTGGTATCGGTTTTTATCTCTTCTTCAAAAGTATCTGAGGTAATAGTGGCATTGGCCAGCGGTTCGCCCATGTGGGTCACTTTACCTTTTATAATGGTTACCTTTTTTTCCTGTGATGCCAGCGGCACTGTTATAGCCAGCATCAGAACTAATGTGAGGAGACGTTTCATAGCGTAATATTTTTAATTAAAGATAATAATTTAGCCCTGAAAATGTCCATGGCCTCAGTTGATTAACAAGGTTTTAAGGATTTTCTTTTCTTGTTGACCTTTAAAATGCACCCAGAGTTCTTCTATTTTCTGATTGGCCTCTCCAAAATTTTGATAAAGTGTGCATTTTAGCACAAGGGGCCTTTGATCTGCGATTTCTACCTCAGGGATACTCGCATTTATGATCCATTTTCCCTGTACGTCCCCATAAAATTCAAATTCTTCTACCCGGTAGCCCATTTCTAGCTCTTCCCGAATTCTGGCATTGTTTTCCGAGTTGGTGTGCGACCAATTGAAGAAGCGGTTTTGGGGGTTTACAAATTGGAGTTCAAACTGGGCCCCGGGGGTGTCCCATTCAAATACGGCCCTTACGGAAAACTTTAAATTATTGGACCATTCCGGAGCCGCATTTGCAAGGTTAAGGCTATTGCGATGATGGAAGATCAGGTTCCTGATTTCCCTGTTCAGGGTTTTACTGATAGGTTTTGTATTGAGTTGTGGATATTTGTTTCCCTTCAAAAGCCCTGATAATTCGTTAAAGGCATCCTGGTATTGGTCCATCTCACGGTACAAAATTGCTCGCCCCAAATATGCCTGAATTTCCTTAGGCTCCAGCTTAATCAAAGATTCATAGCATAACAGCGCCTCTTTATTAGCTCCAATGGCCTGTAAGGAAACGGCGGTAGTTCTAAGCGTATTCCTATCCTTCTTGGATAATTCCAGAAGATTAGAAATTATCCGTGAGGCAATGCGCTGATCTTTATCCCGGAAATAAGAAAAGGAATCCAGATAAAAATTAGGATCGGCCCCGTTGAAGACCCTGAGAGAGATATAATTCTCATACGCTTCCTCCATATTGGATGATCCGGAAAGTGCGTTCACCACCGGGGAAGTGGATGAAGATACCCCTGCTTCTTCAGCCTTGTAAATATTGTCTTTGAGTCGCGCCAAATCAGTTACCTCTCCTTGTCCAACTCCGGCCTTAGCAGTTTTTGTAGTGATCAGGATAACCCCGTTTACGCCTTCACTTCCAAATCTGTTGGTGGCTGCCAATCCTTTTAGTATAGTAATATCTGCAATATTTTGAGGGTCTATGAATGACAGATTCTGATCGGCACCCGGCGCTCCTCCATTTTGCCTAATGTTATTTGACCGGCCACTGTTATTTGGTGAAGCTGCACCTACAGCAGCTGAACTTGCTCTTCTTAAGGGAACCCCATCCAGTACAATTAGTCCGTAGCTATTACCTAATATGGAATTACTGGGCCTCATGGTTACCTGACTAAGGTCATCATTTTGTCCTAATCGTACCCCGGAAACTTTACCTTGCATGGCATTTGATACATTGGTCGTTATTTCAGAAATGTTTTCCTCGCCTATAGACTGTATGGCAAAGCCCAGTTTTTCTTTGTTCTGCATGACATTGCCGGTGTTTACAAGTTCTACAGGTTCGGGGGCCTTTTCAATTAACACTACCTCTTCCAGGGGTACTACCTCCGCCTCAAGAAATACATTCATCTCTGGATCACGGGTTACGCCCAGCACTTTGTATGTACGTTTAGCCTGGCTACTTACAATAAGGCTGTCCGAGGGCAAGGCATTTATCGAAAATCGTCCCTCCTCATCGGTGATTACATGTTCCACTACTCCTTTGATCGCCACTTTTACATCAGGAGCGGGTTTATTATCGATGTATACTGTTCCCCGGACTAACTTGCTGGCTTCAGTTTTCTTTTTCTTAATTTGCCCGATATTCTGTGGGAGTACTGCTGCAAAATCTACCAACCTGCTTCTGGTTAACAAGGCAGATTTTTTGAGATATTCATCGTCCCTGAGCGGATTGCTGTTGACAAGGTAATTTCCCTTGTTCAGCGGAATATTGTCATTTTCAAAAGACGAGCGGCCGTCGGTAAACAGGTATACCGTTTTAAATTGGGCTCTGCCATTAAGCTGGCTGTAGTACGTTGCACCGTCGTAGTTCACGGTTTGAAGTCTTTCCTTCAGGCTACTCCAGTCGCCCTGCTGTATTGTAAAATATTCTTCCTGCATCCCCAGATTGAAAAAGAGCAATTGTACCCTCTGGTTGGGTTGCTTCTCGAAAATTCTCTGCAGCACTGAAAAATCTTTTTCCAGGTTGCGATTTTCCGCAGATAGGGAATTATCCCAAAAAATAGTTGTGCCATTAAGTTCTGCC
>CBDUAW010000147.1:0-6392 GCA_965365215.1 uncultured Eudoraea sp.
AATCCCAATTTGGAATTGGTCAGGGAACCTGCTTTGTCCTGTGTTCTCTTTAGAAGGAAAGGCTGGACGGCGGAAGACTATAAAATGTGGACCTACAGAAACCATGAGGAAGGGGTGGCCTTGGTAGCGCCCACTAAATGGAAGACAGGGAATAGTGTAGAAACCGTTGCAAGGTTTTGTTTCATTAATCCGGACACCTCTGAAGAGGATATTCAGATTATACTAAAAACTATGGAATAAAGGGTCAGGGTACCAGGAATTCAGAATTCCAGAGGTCTTCCACCTTGGAAAACCGAACCCGAATATGGTTAGGCCTTTTCAACCTCAAGTATTCTATCTTAAAAGGAGTCACTTCAACTATGCAGAAATGATTCTCTTCTGAGAGGTATTCCAGCTGATCAGGACTGTCTAGCGCACTACCCGGAGCGGCAGCAGTAGTGTAGTCTTTCCTGGCCTGGGGCTGAATACCACTCCAATATGTTTGTTTTATGCCCTCGTCCTTTCTAATTTGGGCTATCCCTTCTACTTTAATTTGTAAAAGTTTTTTTGGATGATAAAAAAGCAATCCTACTTTATTATTTTCTTTCAGGTGCATAATTTTCTTTGAACGTGCATCGGTATAGAAAGAAAGCTTTAAATCCATATCTACTTTCCTCAATACCACGGTTCGCAGCCGTGCCAGGCGGTCCAGACCAACCGTCCCTAGGGTAAAATACCGGAAAGGATGCCCTTTTTTAGTGGCTCCCTGCTGTAGTTCCAATTGTAGCTCATCAAAGAAGTTATCGGTCATGGGGGAAGAAATTACAGCATAAAGATAAAAAATTTAAAAAGTAGGTAGGGTATTTTCTGTTAAGGTTGTTATATATACAAATTGCTATGAAACAAGAATGTATAAATCTCATCCTTGTGCCCAAAAATCCATAAGGATGAGGTTTTTTAAGTTATGAAAATTTGATTGTGTTAAAATAAATTCATGTGTTTAGGTTGGTTTTTGATTAGAAAAGCCCTGGCGGATTATCGTCGGGGCTTTTTCTTTTTCAATTAATTTCCCTTTAAACGTCTCTGAAGTGGGTGCGAAGCCATAATTCTTGATAACTTTTTACTTCTTCGTGTAAAAATTTAAAAATTGAAGCAATTACAATTTCTTCATTTTGCTATTTTTGCCCATGCAAAACAACGTCCTAATCCTAGACTTTGGTTCCCAGTACACCCAACTTATCGCCAGGCGCGTAAGGGAACTCAATATTTTTTGTGAAATTAAGCCCTACAATAAGCTGCCTGAAGACCTGGAGCAGTATGGTGCAGTTATCCTGTCTGGTTCTCCCTTTTCGGTAAGGGCAGAAGATGCTCCCCATCCGGATTTGTCGAATATAAAAGGTAAAAAACCACTTTTAGCAGTTTGCTATGGGGCCCAGTACCTGGCCCATTTTTATGGGGGTAATGTAGCTCCGTCCAATACTCGGGAATACGGACGAGCACGGCTTACAAGAATAGACAATAAGGAACCCTTCTTTTATGAAATAATGGATGGAAGTCAGGTATGGATGAGCCATAGCGATACCATACAAGACTTACCTGAGAGTGCCAAAAGGTTGGCCAGTACCGGGGATGTGCAAAATGCGGCTTTTAAATTGGATGGCGAACTTACCTATGGAATACAATTTCACCCTGAAGTTTATCACACTACCCAGGGAAAACAATTATTGGAAAATTTTCTGATCCATATTGCGGGACTAAAACAAACCTGGACCCCGGATGCCTTTGTAGATAGTACAGTTGCCGCCCTAAAGGAGAAAATTGGAAACGACAAGGTTATACTTGGGCTTTCCGGGGGTGTTGATTCTACCGTGGCAGGGGTTTTGTTACACAAAGCAATTGGGAGTAACCTGCACTGCATCTTCGTCAACAATGGCCTATTGAGAAAAAATGAATTTCAGGAAGTCCTTGATCAATATGAACATATGGGGCTCAATGTTAAGGGAGTTGATGCTTCGGCACGTTTTTTGGATGCTTTGAAGGGAGAAGATGATCCGGAGCGTAAGCGTAAGATCATTGGCAGGGTATTTATAGAAGTGTTCGATGATGAAGCACATAAGGTAGAAGATGCCAAATGGCTTGCACAGGGAACAATTTATCCCGATGTGATTGAGTCGGTCTCCGCCACAGGAGGGCCATCGGCGACCATAAAAAGCCATCACAATGTAGGGGGCTTACCGGATTTTATGAAGTTAAAAGTAGTAGAACCCTTAAAAATGCTTTTTAAGGATGAAGTTAGAAGGGTAGGGGCCAGTATGGAGATTGAAGATGAACGTTTGGGCCGGCATCCTTTTCCGGGACCCGGATTGGCCATTAGGATTTTGGGTGATGTAACTGAGGAAAAGGTAAAAATTTTACAAGAGGTAGATGCCATATTTATTGACGGTTTGAAAGAATGGGGCCTTTATGACAAAGTTTGGCAGGCCGGTGCCATGCTTTTACCCGTAAATAGTGTAGGGGTTATGGGAGATGAACGTACATATGAAAAATGTGTAGCTTTACGAGCCGTAGAAAGCACTGATGGGATGACTGCGGACTGGGTGAATCTGCCTTACGAGTTCTTACAGAAGACATCCAATGAAATTATCAACAGGGTGCCAGGGGTTAACAGAGTGGTTTATGATATCAGTTCAAAACCCCCGGCAACAATAGAATGGGAATAGGAATGATAAAAGCATCTAAGGAATTCATAGTAGTGTTGTTTTTGCTTGTGGTTTCCACAACTGCAGCGCAACAATACGTAACGCATTCGGTAAAAGAAGGGGAAACGCTCTATAGCATTGCCAAGCAATACAGGGTTACACCATTTAATATCCTACAGAGCAATAAGGAATTGAAATCGGCGGAGGACCTGCAACCAAATACAATTCTGGTAATACCCTTGGAATCAGCCGTTAAGCCCGAAGAAAAACAAACTCCTTTGGCCCTTTTGAAGAAATTAAAGCAAGATACACTTCCGGTACAATTGGAACCTACTGGTTTTAAAATGCACAAGGTTCGCAAAAGGGAAACGCTTTTCGGAATTTCGCGTAGGTATGAAATTACAGAAGAAGATCTTAAACGTTACAATTCACATCTGTATTCAGAGCAGCTACGGAAGGGGATGCGATTAAGGATCCCGCAGTTTCCCGAAATGGTTGAAGATGAAAATGCCCTGAATCCAGATGATTTTGAAGTCTATACCGTGTTACCTAAAGAAACACGCTGGAGTATTGCACATAAATATGGTATTACCCTGGATAGTTTGGTAGCCTTAAACCCTGATTTACCAAGGACTACTAACCACCTGGCCATTGGACAGGAACTTTTACTCCCGAAAATACCCGGTAGTTCAGTAGAGGAACAGAATGTACAACTCTACGAATCTTACACGGTTCCCCCTCAGAAAACACTTTACAGTCTTACCAATGAATACGGAATCAGCTATGATGAGCTTATAAAGTTGAATCCTGAAATTGTGGAGCGGAATGGACTTAAGGAAGGAATGGTACTGCGGCTCCCTATCGGGAAAGATGAAGAGGGGGAAGTAAATACAGATAACTATGTTTTTTACGAAGTGAAACCCAAGCAAACGGAGTTTTCGCTTACACGCTCCCTGGGAATCTCATATCAGGACATGATAAAGCTCAATCCTGACCTTGCTAAGGGATTAAAAGCGGGAATGGTTCTTAAATTACCAAAGGACATTCCAACCGAATTGGAGATTAAAAATGCCCTGGTACTCGATAAAATTAATTTAATAGACAGTGTGAACCTCCAACACCGTCCAAAATTGTTGTTCATGTTACCATTTCGGTTAAACCGATTAAACCTTAGAGACAGGGAAGCGGTTGGGAAGGCAATTGAAAGGAGTAATGCCATAAAATATAGCCTAGGTTTATATACCGGGGCCCTGGTAGCTATTGATTCCATCGCGGAACTTGGAGTTTCGGTCGATGTAAAAGCCCTAGATACAGAATTGAGCCTTGAAAAGGCAAGGGAAATTGCCGTGAGGGAAAACCTAGTGGAGTATAGTGCAGTAATTGGCCCATTGCAGACCAACGCCCTTAGGGAAGTGGCCGCGCAGGCCCTGGAGGCACAAGTACCGGTAATAGCACCACTTGCCTCAACCGCTGATCTTAGCCTTGGGAACGTATTTTTTTCCATCCCGGCCGAGGAAGTCCTGAGGGAGCGGATGCTTAGTTTTATGGAAAACAAAGGGGAAAATAAAAACATCATTATCATAGCCGACCAGAAAAATAAGTCGGCCGAAGAACGTATTGCTGAAACCTTTCCCAATGCGAAGAAAGTGGAAATTGTAGAGGAGGAAAAAAATATTTCGCTAGACCTGGACCTGTTCTCCCTTTCACTATCAACCGAAAAGGAGAATTGGGTTTTTGTAGAGACGGAAGACTTCAGAGTAGTTTCCAGTGTAAGTTCTATCCTGAATTCTGCTATTTCTGATACTACCCAGGTGAGGATGTTCACAACCAACAAGAATAAAGCTTTTGAAAGTGATGTAATCTCCGGGACCCATTTATCGAATTTGCGATTTACTTATCCTTCGGTAGACCGGGAAACGGTGAACGAGGCCTTTGTTAGGAGGTACCGCAAAAAGTACGGCAGTGCGCCCGACCGTTATGCCGTGCGAGGGTTTGATCTAACCTTTGACATTCTCTTAAAACTGGCATATAAAATGGATCTCTTTGAGGCTTCTGAAACGATTGGTGTAACCGAGTACGGCGGCAATAAGTTTGACTACGCAAAAGACCTCAGTTCCGGATATTTTAATACCGCTTCTTACATAATGATGTACGATGATATGCGTGTAAAACAACTAAAACCTAATGACGACCTCTAAAGTTACCTATCTTGGTTCTTTACGTACCAATTGTGTTCATCTTCGGTCAGGGAAAGAGTTCAAAACCGATGCCCCTGTGGACAATAATGGACTGGGACAGGCGTTTTCACCTACAGATACGGTTGCTACTGCAGTGGCAAGTTGTATGCTTACGGTAATGGGGATCAGGGCAAGGGACCTCGGTGTGGATTTGGAAAGTTCCTATGCTGAGGTGGTCAAAAATATGGCTTCTGCTCCAAGAAGGATTTCCGGCCTGGTAATTGATGTTTATTTACCTGCTAAGGTTTCACAAAAAAACCGGGATATCCTTGAGAAAATAGGTAATTCGTGTCCTGTTATCCAAAGCATACATCCCGATATCCGGAAAGAGATACAGTATCATTGGGTACAAAACATAAAATAAGCACCTTATTCTTTCTACTTCTTGCCTGCCAGCTCCTGGCACAGGAAGAAGAAGCAATACTTTGGCGTGCAGCACACCGCTTAAGCTGGGACGATTTTAGAGCTGAACCTCCTGTTTCAGATCGGGTGGCCGCTACCACTGCCAGTGGGATCAGTTACAGGTTTTCATCCCTTGAACGCAATGGGGAAATGGAAATCGATTTTGAAGTTTCCACTTTTTTCTACCCCGATAAATCCTGGTACAAACCTGATATTTGTAATGCTGTAATTCTGAGTCACGAACAACTTCACTTTGATATTTCAGAACTATTTGCACGGAAGATGCGAAAAATCCTTGCAGGAACACGTTTTACAAAAAATATAAAAGCCGAGGTGAAAGAAATATATAAGCAGATAAATGAGGAACTCGCGGCTTTTCAGAACCGATATGATACTGAAACCAACTACTCCCGAAATGTAGAGCAACAACTCCTATGGAACGAAGTCATCAAGGAGGCGCTGGAATTTTAATATCCATTCGGTAGCTAATCCTGGGATTTATCCTTACTATATATCACAAATGCTAACTCCTTGCTTTAAAGCAGCAATTTTATCATCCCATGAAGGAATAAATTCCTGTGCAACATGGCCCTTAAATCCTGTTTCCAGAATTGCTTTCATGATTGCCGGGTAATATAATTCCTGAGTTTCATCTATTTCATGACGACCAGGATTACCCCCTGTATGGTAATGACCTATGTACGAATGATAGTCCCGGATGGTACGGATAACATCCCCTTCCATAATCTGCATATGGTAAATATCATAAAGTAATTTGAAACTGGGAGAATCGAGTTGTTTGCACAATTCAACCCCCCATTCAACATGATCGCACATATAATCCTTATGATCAACCTTGGAGTTAAGGAGTTCCATCTGGATAACCACCCCGTTTTGTTCTGCCAGCGGTAGTATTGTTTTTAGGCCTTTGACACAATTCTGCAGGCCTTCTTCATCCGTTAGTTCCCTCCGGTTTCCACTAAAACAAATCAGATTGGTATACCCGGCTCTGGCCACTTTTGGGATCATTTCCGAGTAATTTTTAATAAGTGTTTCGTGGTACTTAACATCATTC
>CBDUAW010000148.1:0-6337 GCA_965365215.1 uncultured Eudoraea sp.
TTGATTGTTCTTGATAAACACACTATACATAAGACTAATCGAAGCCTTCTTTTGATAAAGCTCCGAGCCATTTTGCAGCATAAGGATTTTACCGCTAAGGAGGAAGTAAAGAAAAAAACCTTACAAATTAAAAATAAGTTTACCGGCCTTGATAATAAAAAGATCTTGTGCCAATTAGTTAATCATAAGATATATTTAGATCAGTGGTTAAGTAAAAAAGAAGTAAGAACAGTTAATGAAGGTGCCTTGAATAACAATAAAATAAAGCCTCGTTTTTGGTTATTATTAATTCTATTTATATCCTCATTGTGGTTTTTACCCAATTTAGTTCCAAGCGATGTTAAAGAGATAGAATTTGCAGGATTTGTATGGGATAGTAATGGTTTTAGAGATTTAAATATTTTTATTTGGTATCTATCTAGAAAAATCATTTTTGCATCTATAATATTAATTTGGTTCTTGATATGTCCTTATTGGTGGAGATATGCCATCTTATCTCCTTTGATAATAGCCATATATCAGTTTTGGGAATCATTTCAGGACATAGAATATTTAGATGCCTTCGGCAACTTACGTGTTTTCCCTATGGTTTTTATCTCAATGCTCATAGTGTTTTTGCTTTCGAAAATTGTAAAGAACCAATTGCTTGTTCTGGAATACCGTGATAACATTGATATGGAAATCGAGAAGCTTTTACAGGATGCGGATTTTGGGTATCCACGGGCAAAAGAATACAGAAGAAAATACAGGCAGATTGTGGAGGGAGGTGCGTCCACTGATGATGCCTATAACACCTTAGATAAATTAAATCTATTAAAATCAGAATTGCAGCAGTTTATAAAAAAACCTTATTGACCCTTCCTTTTTCCGATCTCCTCTGTTATTTCTTTTAGTAAACTCTTAAGCTCCCTTTCCTGGCGTTCCCGGATTTTCTCAGCAATTATTTGTTCAATTTCACGCTGTCTTTCCCTAGGCAGATCTTCAAATTCCGTTAGTTTTAGGGGTTCCTCTTTCTTTAGCATTTCACCCTCCCCGGTGATGAGCCATACAACGTTGAGTTCCGGGTAAACCCTAAGAATATTCTCAATAACATCACTGCCAATTGAGGCATGGTTCTTTTTCATTCGGAGGGTGTAGCCATTGGCGGCACCAATTGAAATATCAAACTGCCTGGCACTCATGCCGGCATGCTTGATAAATTCCATTAGTCGATCAATAGTTTTTAGCATAGCGCGTTGCTTCGGGTATTGGCATCGTAAAACTAAACAAAATAATTGTTTTTGAGAAAAAAAACTCATATTATTTGTTAATATAGAAAATATACTATATACTTGTAAAACAACAATAGTCTTCCAATCCCAAGATCAGCAATAGCATTTGTCTAATTAAATCATCTGCTAGTAATTATGAAGACCATTAGAAACCTTAGAAGATTACAACAAGTACACGAGTTAATAGAAATTGAGTGTACAGGTTCCCCCAAAGAACTTTCTGCCCGGCTACACGTTAGTGAACGCCTCATATACTGCCTACTGGAACAGCTTAAGGACTTTGGGGCTCAGATTCAATACGATAGATCGCGTAAGACCTATTATTATGAAGGAGCTTTTCAATTTCAGGTTAATATTTCAGTGGCTATTGGGAATCAAAATGGCCTTACTCAAATATATGCCGGCTAGTCCTTAGGCGTCCTTACTAATAAGTCCCTGTTTGAGTATTATTTAGGTTGCAACACCACAAAGGGGATCACCATTTCTTCAAGGGAAACCCCACCGTGCTGGTAAGTATTACGATAGTAGCTAACGTAATGGTTGTAATTGTTGGGGTAAGCAAAAAAGAGGTCGTTCTTGGCAAATATAAACGAGCTGCTTACCGTGATACTTGGGAGATGAATGTTGGCCGGCTGTTTTGCTTCCAGCACGTCTTTCTCGTCATAGGTAAGGCTGCGGCCGGTTTTGTACCTCAGGTTTAGACTGGTTTCCCGGTCGCCTATCACTTTAGAGGGTTGCTTTACATTTATGGTGCCATGGTCTGTGGTGATGATTAATTTCATCCCCATGGACTGGGCCTGCTGAATTATTTCCAATAAGGGGGAATTTTTAAACCAACTAAGGGTCAGGGAACGGTATGCCTTATCATTCGATGCCAATTCCTTTATGACCTCCATTTCTGTTTTGGCATGAGATAGCATATCTACAAAATTGTAGACAATAACCGTCAGGTCGTTTTTTTTCTGGGATTTAAAATTTTGGCTGAGGTGTCGGCCCTGTTTCAGACTGCTGATTTTATGGTATTCCCATTTAATATTGAGCCCAAGGCGTTTTAGCTGTTCTCCAAGGAATTTATCTTCAAAAAGATTTTTACCTCCTTCATCTATGTCGTTTTTCCACCAATTGGGATATTTTTTTTCCATATCCAGGGGTGTTAATCCTGAAAATATAGCATTCCTGGCATACTGAGTGGCGGTTGGTAAAATACTGAAATAGGGTTCTTCTTTTTGCTTTTTGTAATATGGGCTCAGCGAGTCCTCAAAGGCGCACCACTGATCGTACCTCAGGTTGTCAATTACCACCAAAAGAGTAGGGGAATCCTGAAGTTCCGGTTTAATCAATTCTCTGAACAAGGTATGAGACATCACCGGGCCTTCCCCTGAATTAAACCAGCCGGCATAGCGTTTGTCCACAAATTTTCCGAATTGGGAGTTGGCTTCATTTTTTTGCGATTCCAGGATCTCAGACATCCCGCTATCTTCTATTTCTTCGAGTTGCAGCTCCCAGTAGATCAGTTTCCGATATAGTTCTGCCCACTCCTGCCAGGTGTTCACCATAGACAAGTCCATTGCAATTTTCCTAAACTCCTGCTGATAATTGGCTGTGGTCTTTTCAGAAATGAGTCGGGAATGGTCCAGGTTTTTTTTAAGCGACAGCAATATCTGATTAGGATTGACCGGCTTAATTAAATAATCCGCGATCTTGGAACCAATGGCCTCCTCCATAATATACTCCTCTTCGCTTTTGGTGATCATCACCACCGGCAGGGAGGCGTCCATGGTTTTAATCTCGTTTAAGGTTTCAAGGCCCGATAATCCGGGCATGTTCTCATCAAGGAAAACGATGTCAAATTTGGAATCTGCAATCTCCTGCAAGGCATCCTGCCCGCTTTTGCAGGTAACCACCTGGTAATTTTTGTCTTCCAGGAAAAGAATATGTGGCTTTAACAGGTCTATCTCGTCATCTACCCAAAGAATATTTATGTCGCTCATGTATTCAATTTACTATGGTATACTATTCGATCTCGTTGAAAGGTAATGTTTCACCTAGCACAAAGGCCTGCACTATGCATTTTCATCTGTATTGCCTACCTTTACCGCAGCTTCTAAAGTTTAAATAGCGGTACTTTGTCTACATCCAACAAGCTAAAGATCTTCAATGATCCAATTTACGGATTTATTAGAATTCCCAGCGCTCATGTTTTTAACCTCATAGAACATTCTTATTTTCAAAGACTACGAAGGATCTCCCAAATGGGCTTGTCGTATCTGGTCTTTCCAGGGGCTCATCATACGCGCTTCCACCATGCACTTGGGAGTATGTATTTAATGCAACAGGCAATACAAATACTTCGTTTTAAAGAAGTTAGCATTAGCGCTGAGGAAGAGGAGGGCTTGCTAACGGCAATTTTGTTGCACGATATTGGTCACGGTCCTTTTTCCCACGCTATGGAGAACAGCCTGGTAGAAGGGATTCAGCATGAGGAAATTTCCCTGCATTTTATGGAGGCCCTCAATAAGAAGTTTAACGGAAGTTTAACTTTGGGCATTGATATTTTTAAAGGTAGCTATCATAAAAAGTTTTTAAATCAACTAGTCTCCAGTCAGCTCGATATGGATCGGCTAGATTACCTCAAAAGGGATAGTTTTTATACCGGAGTGGCCGAGGGCAATATAAATGCAGAACGATTAATCACCATGCTGCATGTTCACAATGGGGATCTGATAGTTGAGGAAAAGGGAATCTATTCTGTTGAGAAATTTTTAATGGCCAGGCGATTTATGTATTGGCAGGTTTACCTGCACAAAACAGGAATTGTTGCCGAACAACTCCTAATTAACATCTTGAGAAGGGCAAAAGAACTCTACCGCAAGGGACAGGAACTGAACGGGAGCAAAGCTTTGTTGTATTTTATGGATTCTGACAATGCAAGGGCCCACTTTACCCCAGAGACCTTAGACTTGTTTTCACAATTAGATGATGTGGACATTATGGCGGCCATTAAAAAATGGCAGGGTCATGAGGATTTTGTGCTTTCAAAACTATGCACCATGGTACTTCAGAGGCAACTCCTTAAGATCAAGATTAGAAAAGAGCCTATTCAAGAGCAGTTAGTGCAGGAACAACTCAGGAAGGTGTCGGATACGTTTAAGATCGATGAAAAGGAAGCAGCATATTTTGTGTTTACGGGGGAAATCCAAAACCAGGCGTACGATCAAAAAGGACAGAACATAAACATCCTTAGGAAAAACGGCCAGATTATAGATGTGGCGGAGGCTTCTGACCATCTAAATTTAGCGGCACTTGCCAAAACCGTTAGTAAGCATTATATCTGTTTTCCAAAAAGCAGTGTTACGTAAATTTTCTTACTTTTGTGCCACTGTTTTAAACAGGTAAATTAAGAGATCTTGGAATTCACAGCGAGTCAGATTGCCGGTATTTTGGAAGGAGTGGTTGTTGGTAACCCGGAAATAGCGGTGCATAAACTGGCTAAAATTGAGGAAGGGGAGAAGGGTTCCCTTACTTTTCTGGCAAACCCAAAATATACTCCTTATATATATAGTACAGAAGCTTCTATTACTATTGTCAATAAGGATTTTGAGCCAGAGCAAACCCTTACTACAACCTTAATTAAGGTTGAAGATGCCTATAAGTCATTTTCGAAATTGTTGGAGTACTACAACCAGGTAAAGAACAACAAAACGGGCATAGAAACGCCCGTTTTTATTTCCGAATCTGCGACTTATGGTAGTGAATTCTACCTGGGCGCATTTTCCTACCTGGGGAATAACACTAAACTCGGGGATAATGTAAAAATATACCCTAATGTCTATGTAGGGGACAATGTAAGTATTGGAGACGATGTAATTGTGTTTGCAGGGGCCAAAATCTACTCGGAATCCATCATCGGTAATAGTTGTGTTATTCACAGCGGTGCCATAATAGGGGCAGATGGTTTTGGATTTACACCTAACAATAATGGCGAATACAGCAAGGTTCCGCAAACCGGAAATGTTATCCTGGAAGACCATGTGGATGTAGGGGCCGGAACTACAATAGACCGTGCAACTTTGGGATCAACTATTCTTCGAAGAGGGGTTAAGTTAGACAATCAGATCCAGATAGCACACAATGTAGAAATAGGAGAAAATACGGCCATAGCAGCCCAGACCGGGATTGCCGGTTCTACTAAAATAGGAAAGAATTGCATGATAGGGGGCCAGGTAGGAATCGTTGGGCACATTACTATAGGAGACCGTGTTAAAATACAGGCTCAGTCTGGAATTACCAGAAATATCAAGGACGATGAAGTCTTGCAGGGCTCACCTGCATTGAACTACGCGGACTATAACAAGTCTTATGTTCATTTTAAGAATTTACCGAAAATTGTTGGAAAAATCGACAAATTAGAAAAAGGAGACACAGCGTAATCGAACAATGGCAAAGCAAAGAACTATAGCAACGGAAGTTACCCTTGAAGGGGTTGGACTTCATACCGGCGAAAATGTGACAATGAAATTTGTGCCTGCACCGGAAAACCACGGCTATGCTTTTAAAAGAGTAGATCTTGAAGGAGAACCGATTATTGAGGCAGACGCCAACTACGTGGTTAATACGCAAAGGGGAACCAATCTTGAAAAAAGAGGGGTAAAGATTCAGACATCAGAGCATGTCCTGGCAGCTTTGGTAGGCCTGGAAATAGACAATGTCCTTATTGAACTTAATTCCTCGGAACCGCCTATAATGGACGGTAGCTCAAAATTTTTCGTAGAAGCACTGGAAAAGGCAGGAATTGTTGAACAGGAAGCCGAAAGGGAGGAATATATCGTAAAGGATGTCATTAATTTCCGGGACGAAGCTACCGGAAGCGAAATAACTATTATCCCTTCTGCCGAGTATCAGGTCACTACCATGGTCGATTTTGGAACCAAGGTTTTGGGAACACAAAATGCAACCCTTGAGCACATATCGGATTTTAAAACCGAAATAGCTGATGCGAGGACCTTCAGTTTTCTCCATGAGCTTGAAATGCTCCTGGAAAATGGACTTATCAAAGGAGGCGACCT
>CBDUAW010000149.1:0-6331 GCA_965365215.1 uncultured Eudoraea sp.
GAACTTGAGGGAATCAAAGAAATTATTGTCCAGCTGTTCCCTAACTAAGGTGGCATTGATCAGTATCCCGGAATCCTGCTCCTGACGAACAACTTCATCCAGTTCCATAACGCTTATTTCCTTATTGTAATTAACTGACAACTTATGCTGATCCAGAGCCGGACTCAATGATAAGTGCACTGGGGGTAATTGTGCCGTATCTCCAATAAGGATGAGCTTACACTGATGCCCTGTGTATACAAACTGGATAAGATCATCAAGCAATGATCCGTTTTCAAAAAGCTTGCTGTCTGCCGGAGCATCAGGTATCATAGAAGCTTCATCAACAATAAATATCGTTTGACGGTGCTTGTTGGGGGCCAGGACAAAACGTACCCCTCCCCCTTTTTCCTTTTTTGGGAAGTAAATTTTTTTGTGAATGGTAAATGCCTGGGTTTTAGCATAACCACTCATCACTTTTGCTGCTCTCCCGGTCGGTGCCAGAAGCACTACTTTTAATTTGGTTTTCCATAAATTCCGGACAATATCCCCTATAATAGTAGTCTTTCCGGTACCTGCGAATCCCCTTAACAAAAAAAGTTGATCCTTTTGGTCAGACAAAACAAATTGAGAAAGACGCTCTAATGCCAGTGCCTGCTTTAATGTAGGTTCATGTGGAAATCCCTCTCTGAGGATTTTATAAAAGGAATTGGGCGTTACGGTTGTCATCTGCCACAAATATAGGAGTAATATGACGGTTTTCACTCTTAATTTATACAGTTCCAGCATCAGCTGCTTTGGACTCTGAATAACGTCCTTTTCCCTTAATTGAAATTACTTGTGACAAAGAGATGTAGCCGTTTATCTACAAAGAAAACAGCGTTGAATTATAGTGCTAAATCATGGATTAAATTATTAGGCAGTTTCCAAAAAAATTGTAGATTTGTGGGAACCACTAAATTTAATTAACACTAGGAAAGAAATGAAAACCATTCTTCAAATTGTACTTTGGATAGTTTGTATCGGGTTAGGCTACCTGATCTACAGATCTGTAACTGGTCCGATAGAATTTCAAAAGATAAAAGAAGAGCGATTTGCAAAAGTAATCTCATCGCTCAAGGATATACGGGATTCCCAGGAAGCTTACAGAACGGTCAATGGAAAATTTGCCGGTAATTTTAAAGATTTAGTGGCATTTGTGGATACTGGTAAATATACCATTACGCAGCGAAGGGATTCTTCATATATGGAATTCGATAAGGTTTACGGAATTGATTTATTGAAGGAGGTTACTATTATTGACACTCTTGGATTTGTTTCCGTAAAAGATTCAATTTTTAAGGGAGATGACCGGTACAAGACCATGATGAATGTACCTTATGCACAAGGAGATGCTCAGTTTGAAATGAAAGCCGACATCGTAGAAAAAGGTGGCTATAAGGCACCTGTATTTGAAGCAAAAGTTAAGAAAGACGTGATATTATATGACCAGCCTCAAGACCTGATGGCTCGGGAAAATGCACAAATTAGCGTTGAAGAAGTTAATGGTACTGAAATAAAAGTTGGTTCCTTAACTGATGTAAGTACAAACGGAAACTGGCCCCCTATTTATGACAAAAAAGGAGACCAATAGCGGTTCGGAAGAAACTCTTGAAAATTATTATAAATTGTCCATTCAGGTTAGCTTGAATGGACTTTCTTTTTGCATTTTGGACACTATTGGGCAAACCATTCCTCTATCTAAACGTGTTGATTTTGGAAAAGAACTTTCTCCCTATGAAGTTCAAAAGGAGCTCAAGGCCCTGATTAACGATTACCAGATTCAGAAGTACGGCTTTTCTGATGTAATCATCATTCACAGAAACAACTTGTACAGCCTTGTTCCAAAGGCCCTGTTTAATAAGGAAGATTTGGCGAATTATTTGAAATTCAATGTGAAAATGCTCGCAAATGACCTTCTTGAATACGATGAAATAAGCCATTCGGATATGGTCAGTGTATATGTGCCGTTTGTAAACCTGAACAACTACATTTATGAACTCTTTGGGGCCTTCGAATTTAAACATCACAGTACTATATTGCTCGAAGCGCTTTTGAAAAGTCACAGCGGAAACAAAGACACGGTTTGCTATGTTCATGTAGACATGCAGCAAATGGATATTGTGGTGCTTTCTAACAGATCGCTGGTGCTGTTTAATAGCTTTCATTTTACTTCCAAGGAAGATTTTATTTACTATTTACTCTTTACCCTTGAACAGTTAAAATTAGATCCCGAACAAATAAAGGTCCGGCTTTTTGGAACCATAGAGGAGGAGGATGAGTGCTATGAAATCTGTTATGAGTATATACAGAATATTGCAATTTATATTCCGGAGGGAGATTTTGCAGATCTTGAACCAGATGAAATTGAAAGGGTAGACTTTACCGTGATCAATGCCCTCTAATGCGGATAATCTCAGGGAAATACAAGGGTAAACGAATCACGGCTCCCAAATCCCTTCCTGTGCGGCCAACCACGGATATGGCCAAGGAGGCCCTCTTCAATATCCTTCACAATAGATTTTACTTTGAAGAAATAAGAGTCCTCGATCTCTTTTGCGGTACCGGAAATATCAGTTTTGAATTTGCATCAAGGGGGGTAATGTCTATAGTGAGTGTCGACAAGGATTATCGCTGTGTAAAGTTTGTTGCTGGTATGGCTTCTGAAATGGAGATGAACATTAAGACTTTCAAAGAGGATGCTTTTAAGTTCTTAGGAAAAACCACTGATACCTTCGATATAATATTTGCGGATCCTCCTTACCAATTCGATACTAAACAATTTATGAGGATAGTGCAGCTGGTTTCAGAACGGCAATTGCTTAATGAGGGGGGATTGTTGATCTTAGAACATTCTAAACATACTGAGTTAACAGAAGCCGCTACCTTTCTCGAGAAACGGCATTACGGCGGAAGCGTATTCAGCTTTTTCGGGAATTAGGCTACGCTTTTGTTGCTAATGGGTGGTATGTGCAAAATCAGTTAAAAAGAAAGCAGGTCATAAGCCGAATTCTGTAAAGTCTGAAGACTCCCCTATCATTTATCTGGAACCAACGTTGCCGTTGATTTCTATCCGCCTACCCTTCAGTTTGGGCGTGCTACCCTCAAACACTGATTTACATGGCGTTTCACCGCATAGAGTTTACCTGATTTCACTACAGCCTTACCTGTACTTGCTTTCTGTTGCACTTGTCCTTCCTGATTTACCAGGAGACGGGAGTTACCCGCTATGCTGCACTATGGTGTTCGGACTTTCCTCACCGGTTGATCCGGAGCGATAGAGCGACCTGCATCATGCAAAGATACGAAATAGTCCTGGAGGCTTCAAATTGTTGATAAGTATTAGTTTGAATAAGCCGAATGAAGCCGGGGAAATCCGAGCTATTTTTATATTTGTAATAGGTACCCGGATACTAGGGGTATTTTAAAACAATTTCTTTTGGAACCATTTATTGTATCGGCGAGAAAGTACAGGCCCCAGACCTTTAAAGATGTTGTGGGGCAGGAAGCTATCACCAATACCTTAAATAATGCCATTGAGCACAACCATTTGGCCCAGGCCCTTTTATTTTGCGGGCCCCGAGGCGTTGGGAAAACTACTTGCGCCAGGATCCTGGCCAAAAAGATCAACCAGGATGGCTCTGAGCGGAACGATGAAGACTTCGCCTTCAATATTTTTGAACTGGATGCTGCATCTAATAATTCGGTTGACGATATCAGAAGTCTTATAGACCAAGTGAGAATCCCTCCACAGGTTGGAAAATATAAGGTCTACATTATTGATGAGGTACATATGTTATCTCAATCAGCATTCAATGCCTTCCTGAAAACACTGGAAGAACCTCCTAAGCATGCTATTTTTATTCTCGCAACAACAGAGAAACACAAAATAATCCCGACTATCCTCTCTAGATGTCAGATCTTTGATTTTAAGAGGATCTCCATTTCCGATGCAGCTAACTATCTTAAATATATTGCTGAAGAACAGGGCATAGAAGCGGAAGAGGATGCCCTTCATATAATAGCTCAAAAGGCAGATGGGGCTATGCGCGATGCACTCTCTATCTTTGATCGTGTTGTAAGCTTTTCCGGGAAGAAGCTTACCAGGAAAGCGGTGACTGAAAATCTGAACGTTCTTGACTACGAGACCTATTTCCAAATTACAGATCATGTACTTAACAGTCGTATTCCGGAACTTTTGCTGCTATTTAACGATATCCTGTCTAAGGGATTTGAAGGCCATCATTTTATCAATGGCCTGGCTTCACATTTCAGAGACTTGCTGGTTTGCAGACATGAGGATACAATTGCTTTACTCGAAGTAGGCGAAAAGGCTAAATCCCAATATAAGGAACAGGCTAAAAAAACAGCTGATTCATTTTTATTAAAGGCAATTGACCTTTGTAATGCATGCGACCTTAACTACAGAACCAGTAAAAACCAAAGACTGCTGGTAGAGTTGACCTTAATGAAACTGGCTTCATTGTCATTCCAGGCTGAAAAAAAAAATCCTGAAACGAATGGTGACCTGACAGTAAACCTCATTCCTGCGGCTTATTTTAAAAAACAACCTCCTACTACAGAGTCCGCTACCAACAGGGAAGAAGCTAAGCGGGAACCAATAGCACCTCAATATAGCGCTACCGAAAAAACACTTCCAAAACCAGAACAGACCAGGGAGGAAACTGTTCCTGAGGAAGTACCGGTAATGACGGCAGAATTACAAGCTGATGTTTCTACTCAGACCAAACCATCAACAAAGCAAATTTTGATACGCGAGCGGTCCAAACGAATATCAGGTCTGTCCATATCGAGCCTTAAAGCAAAAAAGGAGCACCAGCAAACTAAAAAGGATTTGTCTCCTGATGAGGCCAATCTCCCAAAAGAGCCTTTTACGGAAGAGTCTCTCCAAGCCCATTGGGGAGAATACGTACAACTACTTGAAAAATCCGGTAGGAAAATCCTCGCCTCCAATCTAAGCACAGACCTCCCTAAACGCTTAGGGGATAATACTATTTGGATTGAGTTGCCAAATGGTACCATGAAGAAAGAGATAGAACGCGAGCAAGGCGGACTATTATCTTTCCTGAAGGAGAAGCTGCAAAATTATGACCTCACCATAAAGATCAGCATCAATGAGGAAGCCGCTAAAAAATATGCTTTTACTCCACAGGAAAAGTATGAAAAGCTCAAGGAAAAGAATCCTGCAATTGAATTGCTAAAAAATCAGTTTGATCTGGAGTTATAGTCTCAGGACTTTTTTACCCTCCACGCATAAATGAACATAATGAGTGCGGTTATCAGTAACCCCAGTGCTTCCCTGCCACGTTCAATATTTACAATATCCCCTTCTCCTATGGTAACGCCTTCGTACTTCTCGGGCCAAATGTAGATAGTCCCGCCAAGGTAAAGTATCCCCAGCACTACCCCCAGAACAGGCTGAAATTTATTGAGGAAGAATAAAAGGGAAGCCAATGCTGCTACCCCATAAATAGCATACCACATCATGGAATCCGGATCATTGTACTGAAGATATGCCGCCCAGATAAAAAGAATGGTAAAAACAAGAGAGAAAAATTTAAATATTGTCTTCATAATAAAATGTTATTTGGTAGTAAGGTGTTGTTCCAATAAACCGAATACCTCATTCGCCTCAATATTTTGATGCTTCAGGAGATCGCCCCTGTAGGACAAAAGAATAGGATAATCATCACGGTCTTCTGGTATTCTGCCGTGTGAGCCTTTTACCAATTCGGCCTTTAAGGGGATGACATTCATGACAGTGCGGAAGCCCAGCTTCTTCTTCAGTAATTTCCATATTACCTTCAGGCTTATCAGCGGATCTGAGGGATCGGTAAACATTTCTACCGGATCATATCCGGGTTTTTTATGGATATCCACCATTCTTGCATAATCGGGTGCATCCCTGTCATCTTCCCAAAAATAATAGGTAAACCAGGAATCCCGATCGGCCAAAACAACAAAATCTCCACTTCTGGAATGATTTAAATGTTCCGCTTGTTCCGAATCGGTTTCAATAATTCGCTCCACCCCTTCAACCTTTTCTAAAAGCGCCTTTACCTCCTGTTTTTTCTGAGGATCATTTACGTATATATGAGCCACCTGATGATCCGCAACTGCAAAAGCCCCACTGGCTCCAGGATCTAGCAGTTCCAATCCTCTTTCCTTTCGGATACTGAGATAACCGGCCTTTCTTAAAACCCGATTTAAATGGACAGGATTGCTTACATCTGTAATGCCATATTCTGACAAAATTATAACCTGAGCCCCCCTATTCTCATAATACCTGGCC
>CBDUAW010000150.1:0-6310 GCA_965365215.1 uncultured Eudoraea sp.
TGGGAATACCGGGATGGGACTGGCGCTGGTACCAGTTGTAAAGGGGTATAAGACCATATGTGTGATTAATGACAAACAGTCCAGGGAAAAGGTAGATATTTTACGAGCCGTGGGTTGCGAAGTACATATCTGTCCCACAGACGTAGCTCCTGAGGATCCCAGAAGTTATTATTCCACCGCCAAACGTCTTTCTGAGGAAATCCCCAACTCTTGGTACGTAAATCAATATGATAACCCATCTAATACCAAAGCCCATTTTCTGACCACAGGCCCTGAGATCTGGGAACAGACCGGGGGAAAGGTAACCCATTTTGTGGTTGGGGTAGGAACCGGTGGAACAATTTCAGGAGTTGGTAAATATCTTAAATCCAAAAACCCGGATGTAAAGATATGGGGTGTAGACACCTATGGATCCGTCTTTAAAAAATATCACGAAACGGGGATATTTGATAAGAACGAGATTTACCCTTATGTAACTGAAGGGATTGGGGAAGATATCCTTCCGGAGAATGTCAATTTCGATATTATTGATGGATTTACGAAAGTAACGGATAAGGACGCGGCCATATATACCCGAAGACTGGCCAGGGAAGAAGGTATGTTCCTGGGCAATTCAGCTGGTGCGGCAATAAAAGGGGTGTTGCAATTAGCGGATCAGTTTACTCCAGATGATGTAGTGGTGGTTTTATTCCACGATCACGGGAGCCGTTATGTGGGGAAAGTATACAATGATGAATGGATGCGCGCACAAGGTTTTATGGAGTAGGATTTATATCTTTCAGAAAATTAATATTTATGAGAATATTCCGATTAGGCGCTTTAATACTGCTGCTGGTAGCTGGATTTAATGTAACGGCTCAGAAGCTTTCAAAGCGTGAAAAACGTATTGTTCAAACTATTGAAAAAAACAATTCCGATGCCATCCGCTTCCTTGAAAAAGTGGTCAATATCAATAGCGGAACCCTGAATAAGGAGGGTGTGAAAAAAGTTGGGATGGTTTTTAAAGAGGCGCTGGATGAAATTGATTTTCAAACCCGATGGATCCTCATGCCCGAAGAAATGAACCGTGCCGGGCACCTCTTTGCGGAAACGGATGGAGGAAAAGGCAAAAAACTACTTCTAATTGGACATCTGGATACTGTTTTTGAAGAAAACAGTCCCTTTCAGACTTTCAAAATGGTTAATGACAGCATTGCGCATGCACCGGGAGGTAATGATATGAAGGGAGGTAATGTAATTATACTTTACGCCTTAAAGGCCTTATATGAGGAAGGATTGATAGACGATGCCCAGATAATTGTCGCCTTCACCGGGGATGAAGAGAGTACTGGCAAACCCTTATCTGTTAGCCGGAAAGACCTTATGGAGGCTGCCCGGAAAAGTGATATTGCGCTAGGATTTGAGACGTCTACAGGTTTCAATTACGCAACAGTGGCCCGAAGGGGTGCCTCCGGATGGGTGGTTGAGACCAAGGGAAAGCGCGCTCACTCTTCAGGGGTGTTCAACGACAGGGTTGGCGCCGGGGCTATTTTTGAAATGTCCCGAATACTTAATGGATTTTATGAGGACGTAAAAGGGGAGGATTACCTTAGCTTCAATCCCGGAATGCTGATGGGGGGAACCTTTGTGGAATATGACAAAAATACCAGCAGCGGGGAGGTTTTTGGGAAAAGTAATGTGGTAGCTCAGACGGCAATGGTTAGAGGAGGACTTCGGTTTATTACAGAAAAACAAAAGGAGCGTACCCGCGAAAAAATGAAAGCTATAGTTGCTGACCATCTGCCACAAACAACGGCTACTATAAGTTTTACCGATAGTTACCCTGCCATGCCCCCTACAGAGGGGAATAAGGAGCTGTTAGCACAATTGAATAAAGTGAGTCTGGATCTGGGGCAGGGACAGGTAATAGCGTATGATCCCGGGAAAAGGGGCGCCGCAGATACTTCATTTGTAGCCTCCTATGTAGACTGTCTGGATGGCTTGGGGACTATGGGCTCAGGGGCACATACTCCACAGGAAACGGTAAATCTCAATACCATAGAAGCTTTAACAAAGAGAACCGCAATTTTAATATACAGGCTGATCAATCAATAAATATGGAAACCCTGGTATACGGTGATCACGAAGTCGGTATTGAGGCCGGGGAATTAGTGAGTTACCGCTTTGAAAAGACCGAAATAATTCATCAGAAAGGCAGCCCTGGTTGGCGAAATTCAGATGCGGAAATGTTTCCGGTAATTGGCCCCACCGCAGAGGCTGGATATCGGGTTCAGGTACCTAAGGGGAACGCTATTCAGGACCAACATGGTTTATTAAGGGAGCTGGTGTATAGCCTTATTTCCAAGAATGAAACTTCAGCGGTATACAGCAAAGAGTACAAGGCCGGGAATCTGATTAAAAACAGCAAGTTTCCTGAAAAGTCTACTATGCAGTGGCTTATCTGGCCATACACCTTTTCCTTTGAAAAGCGTTTCGAACTAAACTCAGAGGGCCTTACCATCACTTTCACTGTGGCGGGCGATAAGGACATGCCGTATATGATAGGCTATCATCCTGCCTTCCGGCTTACCGGGTCGGCACCCATTTTAAAGGCCAATGACCAGGTAATTTCCCTTGATGAGGTGATGCAGGCAGGGAGCCGGGCGCTAGAGGTCCCGCAGGCTTCAGAATTTCTTCTGAAGGATGAGAAGGAAGTAGTCATTAAAACAGAAGGTTTTGGTACCTTTATGCTATGGACAGAAGTGCCTAATATGATCTGTATTGAACCGGTTTCTTACTATCCTTATGCCAAAACCCAGGGGCAACTACACGATGGTTTCCAATATTTGGAAGGGAAGGCTGTAACTTTTAAGGTAGTGATAAAACCCTCCTGACCATTCAATGGGATTGTCTGGATTAAAATAATTATAAGCAAATGCGAGAATTATTAGAACGACATTACGGATACCTCTTTGAAGATGAGCTACTCGATGAAATTGAGGAAGTAGGGGTTTGCAAAAAGGTTGAACAGGGAATGGTCCTTATGGATATAGGACAGAACATCACAGCAATGCCGCTGTTGTTTAGCGGGGCTATAAAAATTATGCGCGAGGATGAATCCGGAGATGAGCTCATTCTCTATTTCATAGAAAAGGGCGATACCTGTGCCATGACTTTTTCCTGCTGTATGGGAACCGGGAAGAGCGAGATCCGCGCGGTGGCAGAAGTCGATACAGAACTATTGATGATCCCGATTGAAAAAATGGAGGAGTGGCTTAAAAAGTATACAAGTTGGCGACAATTTATTCTTGATAGCTATCACACAAGGCTTTCAGAACTACTGGAAACCGTAGATACTCTGGCTTTTATGAAAATGGATGAGCGCCTGCTGAAATATCTTCGCGACAAAGCCATGGTTACCAATGATGATATTATTTATGCAACACACCAGGATGTAGCACACGACCTTCATACTTCCAGAGTGGTGGTATCTAGGCTGTTGAAACAAATGGAGAAAGAGGGAAAAATAGCCCTCACTCGGAATCAAATTAAAGTTATAGACTTGTAACTAACCCTCAAAGGCCCCTTCCATATTTATTCTATCTCTAAGGGCATTTACCTTCTTGTGCATCTTATTAAAAAATAAGGTGCGATCTTTTTCTCCGGCATGTACCAGCAATTTTGAATTGGTCATTTGCTTGTTGAAAAAATCTTCCATGATCTTACAAGTTGCCTGGTGTTCAATCTTCAGATATTCCAATACGGTGTAAGGCACAAAAAATACCTTCTTATAAGGGGTCTTTACCATAAGAATATTGCTCATGGTGAGCAGGTCACTTTTGTAGAGGTGATAGGAGGCATTGTTCTTTGAATTAACAATGCTCTGTTGTATGGTTTGTTTTTCCACATGATGAATTATTTCCTCAAGGTCATCGCAAATTTTCAGCGCCAGGTCTTTGGAGAGCAATTGGGATTCGTGGAAATAAATTATCTGCTCCAGGGTGCCATTAATGGTATTGTCATTCCAGAACTCCGCTATATTGATAAAATTATAGGTCCGGCCCAATTCAAAAGCTGCTTCCAAGAGGGACTGGGGGATGGTTTGGATAAAATCGTCAAAGGATATCTTATTCCTGGTCATCTCCTTGTTGGTTATTTTCAACCACACATAAATCTTATATCGGGTTATATATGAATCTTTAAGTGTATAAAATAGTGGGATGTCTTTTGCTGAATAGATCACCGAAGCGCTTTTGATCTTGGTAAGGGGTATCAGATTTTCAATAGACTTCCGAAAATACGACTCTAAATGAGCTTCGTTGTTTATTTGTGGAGATCGTTCGGCCATAATAGTACGCGAACTCCCTACCTCAAATAACTTGTTCAGGGAAACCCCAAAATGCCTCGCCAGGATTACGCCCTCTTCCAGGCTTAGGCTGGTTTTGTTATTTACCCTCCGGTAAGCCGCATCATAACCTATGTCGAGCACCGAGGCTATTTCGTCTATTAGCGAGGTATTCTCCCTAAGAACTTCCCTGATTTTGTTAAAAAGGACATTTTGCATAAAACACAAATTAAAATGCTCTGTATATTATTATTTGTAAAATATAAAAAATATAATTGAAAATTCCTGCATTTCATTTTCTATTTTTTCAAAATTCACAATTAGATTGCTAAGGAATTTTAAATACAGTGTCATGAAAAAAGTAGTTTTTTGTTTACTGATATGTTTCAGTGCCTGGGGCTGGGCACAGGATAGTCTTGAGACTAAGGCTGCAAGGTCCGAACTAAAATTAAACGCCTTTAATCTAATAGGGTTTAAGTTTTTGGATATTACTTATGAAAACATTCTTACCCCTCAGAGTTCTGCCGGGCTGGCAGTATTAGTTAACATTAATGAACAGGAAGATTTTTATGATTACCGAACCTTTTCCATAACGCCATTTGTTCGCCAGTTTTTTTCAAAGGGATATGGAAGCGGATTTTTTGTAGAGGTCTTCGGGATGTTTAATCAGGGGAAAACCTGGCCCTATAATGACTTCACCTTTGAGCAAGAGGAAGAAACTTATTCAGATTTTGCCCTTGGCGTTTCTGTAGGTGGAAAGTTTATAAATTCAAAAGGCTTGGTTGCAGAAGTCTACGCAGGGTTAGGCCGGAATTTCCTGAACACAGAAGTTTCTCCCGAAGTTGTGGGGAGGGCTGGTATAAGCCTTGGTTTCAGGTTTTGACAATACCGTCAGGAAGTTATTATGTTGATCAGCCTGTTTAGGGAATGTATGTAAGATTGGCCAGCCGGTGATGCACTTCAGAATTCCTATATTTAATAGTACATTTGATCAATGCGAGGTTTCCTGCCTTTTTTAAATTGGTTGCCCAAATACCGGCCTAAGGATATACCGGCCGATCTTTGGTCAGGATTGACAGTAGGGGTCATGTTGATTCCCCAGGGGATGGCATATGCCATGATTGCAGGCCTGCCGCCTGTATATGGCTTGTATGCAGCCCTGATCCCGGTCCTGACCTATGCATTTTTCGGAACTTCCAGGCATTTGGGAATAGGACCCGTAGCTATGGATTCGCTCCTGGTGGCAGCTGGCCTGGGGACCTTGTCTATTACCGGACCGGAGCAGTATCTGAGCCTGGTTATTATCCTGGCGTTAATGGTCGGGACCATACAGTTGGCACTTGGATTGTTGAGGATGGGCTTCCTAGTCAATTTTCTATCAAAACCAGTGGTAAGTGGCTTTATCTCTGGCGCAGCACTGATTATTGTATTTAGTCAGTTAAAGAATCTTTTCGGGACCAGCGGCGTGGGGAGCAACCAGTTTCATAAACTCCTGCAAAATACATACAATAATATTCCCAACATTCAACCTTTCGATCTGCTGATCGGCACTGCTGGAATAATCATAATTATTGCACTAAAAAAATGGGCACCGAGAATTCCTGCCATTCTGATCGCCGTGATATTGGGTATTCTAGTAACCTATTTATTTGATCTGGAATCATTGCAGGTAAAGGTGGTAGGAGAAATCCCGGCAGGTTTACCTGGCCTGGTGATTCCGGACCTGCAAACTAATTACCTTTTACAATTATGGCCCATAGCCCTAACATTGGCATTGGTGGGATACCTGGAAGCCATCTCTATTGGCAAGGGTATTGAGGAGAAACGAAATGAAGATCTGATGGAACCCAACCAGGAATTGGTGGCGCTGGGACTGTCTAATATAGCAGGTTCCTTTTTTCAATCCTACCCTGTGACCGCTAGTTTTTCCAGGTCTGCCGTACATAACGAGACAGGGGCTAGTTCCAATTTAGCCGGACTCATAAG
>CBDUAW010000151.1:0-6295 GCA_965365215.1 uncultured Eudoraea sp.
CCGGGAATCAGTAATTATATTCCAGTCTGTACAAACCACACCTTGAAAATTCAGAGAATCTCTGAGAAGGTCTGTGATAATCTCTTTATTATACGCAAAGGCAACATCCTCGCTGGTTTGGCCTACCGGGATCCCGTAATAAGGCATTATTTGTGCCGTTTTAGCCACAAAGGCGCCTTCCGTAAAAGGAATTAAATGATAATCAAATTGATTCCCGGGATACACCTGTTCCTTGCCATAGGGAAAATGGGCGTCTTCACCGTCTTTCTGTGGGCCACCTCCCGAAAAATGTTTTGTCATGCAGGCTACACTATTCCTGTTAAGGGAATCGCCCTGAAAGCCTAAAACATAAGCTTTGGTCATCTGAGCGCTCAGCTGTGCATCTTCTCCGAAGGTGCCGTTTATACGACCCCACCTCGGCTCTGTTGCCAGATCTGCCATAGGATGTAAGGCCAAATGGATTCCAAGTGCCCGGTACTCCTGCCTCGCAATATCACCGAAATTCCTCACCAGCAGGGTATCCCTGGTAGCCGCGAGGCCTAAAGAACTGGGCCATTGAGAAAATGCCGGGGTATACAAGGCAGCGCCCGGATTGTTTTCTGTGCCATGGCGGGGATCTGTAGCGATGGTGAGCGGGATGCCAAGGCGTGTACGTTCGGCCAACTTTTGAATGCTGTTGTTATACTGTGCCATTACCTCTGCATCCAAAGAGGCAAGGATATTAAAGTTGTCTATCTTCTTCTTTGCAATGAGCTCAGAATTTGAGGGCAGCACAAATGACATAATCATCATTAAGGGATCAGTAGATAGTACAGGTGTTTCAAGGGGTTTACCCTTAGGGGTAGTCCCGATCATAGAGACAAACATGGTCCCTGCTTTCTCTTCCAGGTTCATCTGCTTCAAAAGGTCATCTACCCGTGCTTCAATGTTTTCTTCACTATTCTCATAAACATCCAGTTGGCCATTTTTGTTGAGATCACGAAAAGTTGCCCCATTAATGGTAAGGACGGGAGCTGCTTCTCCCAGAAGTTTCATATTGCTGTTGGAGGCGCTTTTCCTTAGAAAGTAGATTATCCCATAGCCAACAATCAGCAGGGCAATAATACTTAGCAAAATGTATTTGAGGATTTTCAGTAATTTTTTCATGAAGAATGCTATTTGGATAGAAGGCGACATAAAGATAATTAAAGGATATGTGCTAAATTCCCACAATTTGACAATTTGAAACCGCATCAATTTCTGATCCTGTAAATCTGGATATGTTTTTTATATCCAAACCTTCCCTGAGCAAATAAATTTATAATTTTGCGGTTTCATAGCCAAAGTTTTACTACCCGTGGGAAGAAAATATGTATTTGATTTTGACAGCACCTTAACCAGGGTGGAGGCCCTTGATGTTCTGGCGGAAATGACCCTTCAGGGCAGGATAAACCGGGATGAGGTAATTGAGGAGATCCAGAAGATTACTAATCTTGGGATAGACGGGGATATCTCGTTTACGGAGTCTTTGGAACGCCGTATTCAGTTATTAAAGGCACACAGACAGCACCTGGAACCCCTGGTGGCAGAGCTTCGCGAGAAAATATCAAAATCCATAGCCTCAAACAAGGAGTTCTTTGAAAAGTTTTCTGATGACATCTATGTGATTTCCTGCGGTTTTAAAGAATTTATTGATCCTATTGTGGCCGAGTATAATATTCCTTCTGAGAGGGTATATGCCAATACCTTCACTTTTGATGAGGAAGGGAATATTACCGGATTTGACGAAAATAATGTCCTGGCGACCCATAACGGGAAAATAGAATGTTTAAAACAACTCGATTTAAAAGGAGAGGTACAGGTAATAGGAGACGGGTACAGTGACTATGTAATGCGTGAAGCCGGGATTGCCCATAAATTCTTTGCCTATACCGAAAATGTACACCGGGAAAAAGCGGCTACCAATGCAGATCATGTGGCACCTAATCTTGATGAATTCCTGTTTGTAAACGACCTCCCCAGAAGTTTATCATATCCCAAGAACCGGATCAAGATTTTGTTGTTGGAAAATGTTCATCCCGTAGCTTTTGACAACCTCTCAGAGGATGGGTTTTCCGTAGAGTTGATCGATAGAAGCCTTACGGAAGAAGAACTCATCGAAAAGATAAACGGGGTGCACGTTCTGGGTATCCGTTCTAAAACACAACTTACGCCAAGGGTACTCGATGCTGCCAATAAACTATTGGTAGTTGGGGCTTTCTGTATAGGCACTACTCAGATAGACCTGGATTATTGCAAAAAGAAAGGAGTGGTTGTTTTTAATGCTCCATACAGTAACACCAGATCCGTGGTGGAACTGGCCATTGGACAGATCATAATGCTGATGCGTTTTATCTTTCCCAGAAGCCAGGAGATCCATCAGGGAATATGGAACAAAAGTGCCAAAGAGTCCCGTGAAGTCAGGGGTAAGAACCTGGGGATTGTGGGATACGGGAATATTGGAAAACAGTTGTCTGTGCTCGCCGAAGCCATGGGAATGAGGGTGTATTTCTATGATGTGGAAGATCGGCTAGCCATGGGTAATGCCAAGAAATGTACCACCCTCGAAGACCTCTTAAATGTATCCGATGTAGTGTCTTTACACCTCGATGATAATCCGGCAAATAAGAATTTCATTGGCGAACGGGAATTGGGCCAGATGCGAGATGGCAGCTTCCTTATTAACTTGTCCAGAGGGTTTGTGGTAGACATCCAGGCACTTGTAACGGCCTTAAAAGAAAACAAACTAGCGGGAGCCGCCATTGATGTTTTTCCACAGGAGCCCAGAAAAAACGGGAGATTTGAGACGGAACTCAGGGGGTTGAGTAATGTTATTCTCACACCACATATTGGAGGTAGTACCGAGGAAGCACAGAGAGATATAGCAGATTTTGTACCCAATAAAATAATGGATTATATCAATTCGGGTAACACTGTGGATGCCGTAAACTTCCCTAATATTAGGTTGCCCAGGCAAACAAATGCACACCGGTTCCTTCACATACATCGAAATGTCCCCGGAATTATGGCAAAAATTAATAAGGTTTTGGCCCAGTATGAGATGAATATTACCGGGCAATATCTTTCTACTGATGCCGAAGTGGGTTATGTGATCACAGACCTGGATAAGGACTACAACAAAGAAGTGATAAGGGCCTTAAAGAAGGTTGAGAATACCATTAAGTTCAGGGTCTTGTATTAAAAGGAATGTTTACCCAATTAACTTTTGCTTTACCGATGGTGGTATGGTTCGTTCCGAAGTATTGTAAACCCCCGGTACAACTGTTCCACAAAAAATAATCGTACCATTTGGTGAGAGAACGTCATCTTGGAAAGACTCAACTGCCCCGAAGCCCTTTTATAAACCTCTGCGCTAAATCCGTATGCTCCCCCTACTATAAAAACTAATTGTTTATGGCCCCGGTTCATCTGTTCCTGTAAAAAGCCTGAGAAAGCAATGGAGGTATACTGCTTTCCTTTTTCGTCAAGGAGGTAGACAACATCCGATGACTGAATTTTCTCTGTAATTAACCTACCTTCCTTTTCCCTTATGAGGGCTTCCGGCAAAGATTTTGATTTTTTTAAATCGGGAATTACCTCTAGTTCAAAAGGGAGATAACGACCTACTCGCTTTGAATATTCAGCGATCAGCTCTTCTAATCTGCTGTCTGATGTTCTCCCAACGAACAGTAGTTTTATTTTCATATCGCAAAGGTAAAACATTCCCCTGTCTGGCTGTTCCTCAATGGCCGATGTTTTTAGTAATTTAGCGCATCCTTAGCTGTAACCTATGATTTCAAAAGAGCAATTTCAAAAAGAAATAGACCTGATAATCCAGAATGCCATCCGGGAAGATGTTGGTGATGGGGACCATAGCTCCCTGGCGTGTATTCCAGAAAATGCAATTGGCAAAGCCAAACTTTTGGTAAAGGACAAAGGAATAATTGCCGGAGTTGATTTTGCGAAACAGGTGTTCCGATTTGTGGATCCGGAACTGAAGCTGGAAGTTCAAATACCTGATGGTGCTACAGTGAATTTCGGGGATATTGCCTTTTATGTTGAAGGGTCGTCTCAAAGTATCCTAAAGGCAGAGCGACTCGTATTGAACGCGATGCAGCGAATGAGTGCAATTGCCACAAAAACAGCCTACTTTATGGATTTATTGGAAGGGACCAAAACCAAAATCCTCGATACCCGAAAAACAACCCCGGGGATCCGTGCTCTTGAAAAATGGGCTGTGAAAATAGGAGGAGGGGAAAATCATCGCTTCGCCCTTTACGATATGATCATGTTAAAGGACAATCATATAGACTTTGCAGGAGGTATTTCCGAAGCAATTCGTAAAACCAAGGCCTATTTGAAGCAGCACAGCAAGGACTTAAAGATCATTGTGGAGGCAAGGAACCTTGAAGAAGTAGGGGCCATTCTTAAAGAAGGAGGGATTTATCGGATATTACTTGATAACTTTTCTTATGAAGATACGAGGAAGGCAGTTAAGATTATCGGGGATCAATGCCAAACCGAATCCTCTGGCGGAATCAATGAAAATACAATTTTGCAATATGCTCAGTGCGGAGTAGATTACATCTCCTCAGGAGCACTGACCCATTCGGTTTACAATAAAGATTTGAGTTTAAAAGCAGTATAAATGTCAGTTGAGATTGAAAATAGATTGGATAAGATCCCTGTAATAAACTGGCTTGTAAGGATATTGAAAAATGTGAAGTTTTCTGCCCTGGAAGGGCTTTCTCTTTACGATATCATAGAAATGTATTTTATTGGGATAATACAGGGAGCCCTGTCGGCACGGGCAAGTGCCATTGCCTTCAGCCTGTTCCTAGCCTTGTTTCCCCTCCTTATTTTCCTGATTACGCTGGTGCCATTTGTGGTGCAGTACCTCAGTATTGGTAACGAAAATTTTGATATGCAATTCCTGCTCTTTCTGGAGTCATTTCTACCCACTGCAACCAGTGATTATTTCGGAGACATCTATCAGCAAATTAAAGACCAAAAACGAGGAGGGCTGCTTTCATCAACTTTCTTACTTTCTATCTTTTTAATGGCCAATGGGGTAAATGCCATATTCGGAGGATTTGAAAATTCCTATCACATTGAGTTAACGCGAAATTTTTTCAAGCAGTACGCCTATGCCTTAATGGTGGGCCTTATCCTTTCTATATTCCTGTTAATTGGAGCAGTGGCATACATATATGTAGATTTATACATTCTGGAATATCTAAGTGTTTGGGCAGCCAAAACCAGGGGATACGACCTTACCGAGAATCATATAGTGGGGGCTAGAATAGGTAAATTTATATTCTTCACGGGCTTATCATATATAACAACCGCTACCTTATATTTCTTCGGTACCGCAGAGGGAAAACAGGCTAAATTCTTTTCTTATGGGGCTTTGATGACTACCTTATTGTTCCTCCTCACTTCTTACCTGTTCGGTGTCTATATTGAGAGTATTGCTCGCTATAATGAGTTGTACGGCGCTTTGGGAGGGTTGTTGATCCTAATGATTTATATTTGGCTGAATTCAAATATTCTGCTACTGGGATTTGAATTAAACGCCACCCTTAACTATCTGAGAAAAAAAGTGAAGAAAAATGCGTAAGTCAAGCCTCCTATTGTTTTTATTTATATGCATCCCGCTTTATTCGGTCATTCATGCTCAGGGGGTATTCGGTCTCTGGCAAACGGTTGACGATAGAACAGGGCAGCCCAAAGCTCTGGTGCGGATCTATGAAGCAGGAGGAAAAATGTATGGAAAAATTGAGAAGATACTTGTAAAGGAAAAGGTAGGGGCCCGTTGCACAAATTGCAAAGGAGACCGGAAGAATAAACCGCTGCTTGGGTTGCATATTATTGAAGGTCTTGAAAAAAACCAGGCAGGTTACTGGAAAGGAAATACCCTTTTCGATCCTGAACAAAATATGATCTTTCGCTGTAAGATTTGGCAAGATCCCGATAAGCCTGATGAATTAATAGTACGCGGTTATTTAGCTTTTCTTTACCGTACCCAAACCTGGAAAAGAGTTAGAAAATAGGTTAGAAATGGATGACGGCTGTTTCATTGACGTAATCCTCCCGATCCCCTTGGAGCGGCTTTTCACCTATGCGGTAAGTGCTGCTGAGGCCGAGAAATTATGTCCGGGGATGCGTGTTGCCGTACCTTTTGGGAAGTCGAAAATCTATACAGCCCTGGTGTTTTCAGTTCACCACAATCCTCCGGTAGTCTATGAAGCAAAAGCTATTCACGAGCTCCTGGAGG
>CBDUAW010000152.1:0-6225 GCA_965365215.1 uncultured Eudoraea sp.
AACGCTGGTACTGGTGGACCCGCTTGCCGCTATCCAGTAGTCGTCGGGCAATACGGTGGTCGATGTAAGGTCCGGATCACCCGAATTTCCTACCCCAAAGGCATGGCTTACGATCAATCCCACAGCCCCGAAACCGGTCAGTTTAGCTACCATCAATTCAGGTCCAAGGGTGGTTTGTCGCGACCTCAGAGCTTCATTCGAAGCGGTGCGGAAACCTCCGAACACCCCTACCAGGGTGATCCATTTTGACGGCCATGTTTTTCCGATAGCCAAATCCGCGCTGATATTACCGAGGCCGCCCTTGGATTCAAAACCATCTACCCCAACAACGGGTTGGGATAAGTAAACCGGAATCAGGGGCCTTAGATACAAGTTGATCCCCTCTGAAATGGGGAAAGGCAGAGAGGGCTGAAAATTAAGGACAAATCCATTCTGGCCGGCATCAGGCAGATCCCCGTTATATCGGATGTAATCGATTGGGAAAAGCATTTGGCCCAGTGTTGCGTTCGGGTTTGCAAGCTTTTTGGCCAGTTCTGCTGAACTATCTGCTGGATCGTCGTCCTGGGCAATTATCCCCTCAGGCGTGAGCATGGCCATAACTGCTAAAACCAGTAACAACAGGGAACCGATATTCGGCCATTGGAAAACGTTACTTTTCATAGTTTGGGTTATAAATTCCTGATTGGGCAGCATGCCCCAAATGGTAAATCTATGTACTTAGAGTTTTGGCAACTCAATCTATTGGGCCTTTACAGCTCCTCCAGATTATCAAAAATCTGATAAAAGAAGCCGATGGATTTGGTGTACTCATCCACCAGGATTCGTTCATTTACACCGTGGAACCCTTTGAACTCTTCTGTGTTTTCCAACTGAATGGCGGTGATGGTGTACACATCCGGCGCGAAGGGTCGGGATTGAAAGTGCTTGGAATCCGATCCACCCACCACAAAGAAGGGGGATACGATCAAATCATTGCCCCAGATCTGGCGGATGGTTTTTTCCAGCATTTTATAGGCTCCCGTACTGGCATCGGCAATATTGGTGGCTGGTGTGGATGCCGAAATATCGCGCATGGTAATCCGATCATCATCAATCGCATTTTTAACATGCTCCATGATGACTTCGGGGGTATCGCCCGGCATTGGCCTGAAATTCACCACCGCCGTGGCCGAAGGCGGCAAAACATTATCCTTGATGCCGGCGTTGAACATAGTGACCGCAATGGTGGTATGCAGCATGGCCCTTGTTACCTCATTCTTTGACATAACATCTATGAATTGCTGCTCCAATTCACTCATTTCGCCATCCTTTCCAAAGGCTACGGCGGCATACAGGGGCTGTTGTTCTTTGTCCAGTTCCGGACCCATGTAGCGGTATTGAGAGCGCACGGCCGGGTGAATGCGATACGGAAATTGTGCATCCTCCAATTTGGTGATAGCTTCCGCCAGGATGCCAATGTTGGATTCTTCAGGGGGCATGGATGAGTGGCCACCGATGCCATTAATAGCCAGTTCCAGGCTGATAAAGCCTTTTTGGGCAATGCCGATGAGCGCGGTATTTTCTTCTATTCCGGGGAAAATACCAGGCGTTAATGGCGCCGATTCGTCCATCACAAATGCAAATCGTTCAATACCGCGTTCTTCCAGGACATCGGCAATTTTCCTTGCACCTTCGGCCCCTCCCACTTCTTCATCCTGTCCAAAGACAAAATAGATAGTTCGCGAAGGCTGCCAGCCTTTTTTGATCTTCATTTCGGCGGCCTCCAGGATGGCTTGCACCTGATTCTTATCATCCAGGACCCCGCGCCCCCAGATGTAACCATCCTTTACGGTGCCCGCAAAAGGCTCCACCTTCCACTGGTCCCTGGAATCTTCCGGTACGGGTACTACATCCATGTGAGCATAAAACAGCGCGGGTTGCAGGGATGGATCCTTTCCCTCCCAGGTATAAAGCAGGCTGTATGGGCGCGGATCGCCATGAACCTCTTTCTTCAACGTTTTATGGACATTTGGGTAGGATTGCTCCAAATACTTATGGTAGCCTGTAAAGGCTTCTGTGTCAAAATCATCCCTGTCCTGATTGGAGATGGTCTTATACGTGACCCCTTTGGACAAACGATCCACTGCGCCGTCCAGATCAACATCAATAGAGATTTGCTCCACTCCGGTCATTTGCATGGAGGTAAAGTCTTCCAGGTTTACTGCGTCGGTTGAAGAAGCCCCTTGTGAAGATTGTTCCGTTTTTTGATTGCAGCCGGATAATAACACCAGAATACAAGTTCCAATCGCGTAAAAAGAGGTTAAATCAATTTTAATCTGTTTCATTTTATTTCTTTTTAGGTTAAGGACTGTGAATCCTGGAATGACCGACTAAGGAGTGCCATGCCATTCTTTAAAAATAGCCTGACGGCCTTTAAGTTATTGAACTTAAAGGGTCATTAAATTGTTAAGGAAATGTTGAAGAATCATACTAAAGTAGTAGACTGGAATCTCCGAATCCTGAGTAGATTGGGGTCTAAAGAAAATCCATCATCCGGGCAAGGGCGGTACGGTTTTGGACACCGAGCTTTTGGAATATGTTGGTAAGGTGGGTCTTAACGGTAACTTCGCGGATATTTAAATCTTCAGATATTTCCTTGTTCCGAAGCCCCAGCGCTACCAGGCGGGCAATTTCCAGTTCGCGTTTCGTAAGTCTCGACATAATATCGGGGGGTGCATTGAATGAAAGGAGCTTCTCGTTCTTTGGCATCCCCGCTTCTTTTTTGAACCCATGGGGAAGTTGGGAGATCGGTGCCCATGCGTAAAATTCGGGATTCGACATGCATATCTCATTAAAGGCCCGTAGATTCTGGGTGGTGGAACAAGTGAGGGATGCCTGAGCCAGCCATTTTTGTGCCTTCTGTAGCTGCCCGATTCGGAAATACCCAAGGGCTCGCAGTAAATAGAGGTCCACATCATGATAGGCATTATGGGCTAAATGGAGCATCTTCAACAAAACTGAAATCCCCTTCAGGCCACGTCGGATATCTTTATCTCCCCCCGCGCATACCGCCACTCTTATTTCTGTAATTCTGGGGACATCCACCAAACAGAACATTTCAATGGCCTGGGAATCATAGGCAGGTAAGGGTGTGTTGAGCGCATCATTCTCTTTGTCACAAACAAGTTGGATCCTTTTTTCTGCTGATTTGACGGCGTTGGTCAAATAGGGATCCCTGAAGTGAAGGGCTTTGTCCTTTAGTTTCCCTATGTACTTCCAGGCACTCACTATATCATTATCCAGGGCAAAGCAGAGGGCCATTGCGGCGAGGGTATCGATGAGGATGCGATTGTTCAGGGAATCCTCGTATTGAGTGGCAGTTTTAAAATGCTTCAGGGCGGAGTTTCCTCCGTATTGGAAATCGATATTCCCTGCCAGATAGTGGCTCCAGGCCCTAAAAGAAAGGTAGGGGGCATCCCCTGCCTCCAAATAAAACCTATTGCTTTCCCACTCAGCCTTTTTGAAATCTGCCGAAAGCAGATACACGAATACCTTTGTCATTAGGCTCCTTAGGTAAACAGGCGATTGGAATGGGTAGTCCTCCTGCAGTTTATCTAAACCTTCCAAAGCCTGTTCTTTACCTGCCATCATTTGACGGGCAATCCCAATGCATAATTCCCGGGTTCCGCCAAGCATCCCCGTATCCTGAAACCTGGTTTTTGAAGATTCTAAGTACTCCAGTGCTATTGAAGGATCGGATTGATAAAAGAGATAATGATGACCGAGATGGGCTTCATACTCCGCCTGATCCTGGAGCGAGAGTTCCTTTATGTTTCCCAAGTTCTCAAAACGGATCAGCAACTTTGGAATTTCCCATATCCGCCAGGTGTATTCGTTAATCCACATTAAGGAAAGGAGCAAAAGCTGGTTTTTGTGTACTATTTCAACGGGCAGCCTATGGATCCAGGAATCTACCCGCCACCACTCTCCTTTTTCAAAAATTTCCGTTCGGTGCGCTATAATATGTGCCACTGCCAGCTCCCAGTCCTTTGAAATAACCGCATATTCGACGGCTTTATCCAAATATCCGTTCTTTGCCAACCATTGACTCGCCAGGATCAGCACATCCTTTTTTCGCCCTGATTCCTCGTGCCTGCACTGGCTCCGAATCAATTGTCTGAAAAGGTCCTGAAATCGAAACCACCCCGGGTTGTCCTCGTCCTCTATAAGGAAGAGATCTAATCGCATGATTTCCTCAATAAAGGCGCTACCCCGAATCTCAAAGATTTTAGTTGCCTCAAAGAGCACGTCGAGGAGTTCAGTGGTAAAGCTTTCCAAAAGGGTACTCAGGCAGAGGGCATCAAAAAGCTCTGATGAGAGTTCACCACAGAGTTCACCCACGAGGTATTCCATATCGATCCCCCTTTTAAAGTTCGAAATCTGGTTGGGATTTAGTGAATAGGTAGAGAGCATCATTTTTATTCCCAAAATCCAACCCCCCGCATCCATTAGGGCATCTTTTTGCGCGTTATTCAGCTTATCCCAGCCTCCCTCCCGAAGCAGTCGTCTCAGTTCCCCTTCGTTAAATCTCAAATCCTCCTTTGATACATCAAGGAGCCTGTCGTAGAGTCGCAGCCTTGAAAGCCCCAGGGGGGGATCACTGCGAGTAATCAATACGAGCCTGAGTAACTTTGGAGGGTATTCCATTAATGACTTTACCAAAGTATGAACATCGGGATCACTTATAAAGTGATAGTTATCCAGCACCAGTACATGCGGCTTATCCACAGCCTGTATATCATTGGATAGCAAATCAGCAATAGCAGATAAACTCCTGCCATTGGGTTTCCTGGAAACCTGCAGGATCTTCTCGAGGCTATTTGGTTCAATTTGCCTGAAAGCCGTCACCAGGTGAGCCAGAAATGAAGAAAGGTTATTTTGTGGCGCACCCAGACTTACCCAGGCCGTTTCGTAAACCTGCTGGTTTATCCATTGCCGGATCGCCATGCTTTTCCCAAAACCTGCCGGGGCACTAACAACGAACACCGATTTGTCCGCATTTTCCTGAAGAAGCTGCATCAGCCTGGGGCGTTCAATATTTTTGCTTCTTATAACAGGCCTTTCAAGTTTGGATTTCTGCATGCTAATGCGCTCTATTGCCCCTAATTTACGGTTTAATTCGATTTCGGAGCCCCGAGGGATAAGCAATACCGCACTAAGAAGTTCCTCCGCTTATTTGGCAGTTGGGTGGCCCTCAGCCACTAGAAAGCACTTCGCAAAGCATGGTCAAAGGGAGATGCCAACTCGCGCATCCAAAAAATTCGCCACATGCCCATGCGCCTTTAAGCTGATCCCTGTGCTTATCGTTTTATTTACGCGGAAAACCAGCCCATACCTTTGGTAGACCGACGGGTGCTCCGGGTTCGGGTTATTCAGGTACACCCCGAATTGCTGGCTGAACAAAAACTTTCCCAGCAAAAATTCATGCCCCGCGGCCACACCTGCCTTTAAGGGGGTGGCGGGGTCCCCTTCCTGTTCAAGCACATATCCGGTTCCATTGTCATACATCACTTCCCCTCCCAGGGTGTAGGCATTCAACCGGGCAAATTGCCTGGACCACTTTACCTCGAGACCGGGGGAAAAGAGGAACAGGTTTTCACGGGGCTCCTCATAGGAGAGGAAAAGCGTGAAATCAAGTCGTTTTTGGGGCGGCCCCTTTTTCCGCCAGTCGACCTCCGCCCTGGGCTTAAATTCAAAATCCTCCAGATAGTAGGACATCCCCACCCCCAGGGAAGGCCAGTTGATCCCCTTATTGGGCTGCCGGACCCCTCCATTGGAAAAATGGTTATAGACCAACATGGCATCGAGCATCCAGCGTGGGGCAACCCTGAAATGTGCACTGCCCCCGAGTTGGAGGGGAAAGGCCAGATAGGTGCTGTAGCTGAGGTTATTGGGGTTATCAATGGGGTCGTAAGGCGAATTTTGATAGGAAAGTCCCAAACCCATGCGTACCGAATAATTCACCCGCCCTTGTGTGTTGAAGAAGGGTTCTATGTAGAACAGGCCGGTGACCCCCTGCCCCAGCACTTCGGGATTGTCATAATCCCAGTAGGTCAGGGCGATGCCCAATTTCGGATAGCACATACAGGATTCCCAGGCTTTCTGGGAAATCTTGTGCCAGGCAAAGTCCAGTTCCACCCCCAGGGGATAGGAATCCTCAATAGGCCTTAGATCCCGGCTGTGGAT
>CBDUAW010000153.1:0-6189 GCA_965365215.1 uncultured Eudoraea sp.
TAATCCCGCTCGTCTTCAGGGATCTCTGCAGGTGGTCTTCTGTCGCCAGGGTTTTTGGGGACCCATACCCTGCCGTCGTTGCGCAGACTTTCACTCATCAGGGTGAGTTTGGACTGATAGGTGCCATGAACCGGGATACAGGTGGGATGTATCTGCACAAAACTGGGGTTGGCAAAGTAAGCGCCCCTCTTGTAGGCACGCCAGGCTGCCGTTACATTCGAGGCCATGGCATTGGTGGACAGGAAGTAGACATTGCCGTAGCCACCTGTGGCCAGGACAACTGCATGGGCAGCATGGGTTTCTATGGCCCCACTGATCATGTTCCGTGTGACAATACCGCGGGCCTGGCCGTCAATGACAACCAAATCCAGCATCTCACGGCGGGAAAGCATCTGCACTTTGCCTTTTTTAACCTGGCGCATGAGGGCGGAATAGGCACCGAGAAGCAGCTGCTGACCTGTCTGGCCGCGGGCATAAAAGGTGCGGGAGACCTGAGCCCCGCCAAAGGAGCGGTTTGCCAGCTGTCCCCCGTATTCCCTGGCAAAGGGAACACCCTGGGCCACACACTGGTCAATAATATTACTGGATACTTCAGCTAACCTGTAAACGTTGGCTTCTCTGGACCTATAGTCACCACCTTTGATGGTATCATAAAACAAACGATAGTCGCTATCTCCGTCACCCTGGTAGTTTTTTGAAGCGTTGATACCTCCCTGAGCGGCAATAGAATGTGCCCTTCTCGGAGAATCCTGATAACAAAACGTTTTTACGTTATATCCCAGCTCCGCTAAAGAAGCGGCAGCCGAAGCACCGGCTAAACCTGTACCCACAACAATAATATCAATGTTCCTTTTATTGGCTGGATTTACCAGATTGATCTCATTCTTGTGTTTTGTCCATTTATCGGCCAGTGGCCCTGAAGGTATTTTTGAGTCCAGTATTCCCATGATTAATGTGTTACAGGGTTAAGGTGATGATATAATGCAATAAAAACAAATGCAAGTGGGATAACCACGGCATAGGCCTTAGCAAATTTTGTTATTCCCGGGGTGTATTTGTTATTAACACCCATGGATTGAAATGAAGAAGCAAATCCATGCCATAGATGAAGTGCTAGCAGTATAAAGGAAACCACATAGATCACCGTGCGCCAGATAGGGGCAAATTTTTCCACCGTTTCTGCATAGTACCTGGTAGGATCGGCCGGATTGACTTCAATGTACTTATATGTCATTTCATGGATCCAGAAATCATAAAAGTGCAAGCCCAGAAAGGCCAGGACAACCAGCCCGGTCAGGATCATGTTTCTGGAAACCCAGGGAGCGTTTGCACTCCCTTTATATTTAACGTACTTAACACTACGAGCCCGGTTATTTTGTATTTCAAGGACAATCCCCATTACAAAGTGTAGAATAACCCCGGCAATCAGAATAGGTTGCATAATATACTGTACCAAGATGTTGTACCCCATAAAATGAGACCACTGATTAAAAGTATCAGGATCAATTACGGAGGTCATGTTTATGGTTACGTGTAAGGCTAAAAATAAAACGAGAAAAAGTCCGGAAAGCGCCATTACCACTTTTCTGGCAATGGAGGATTTAATCAATGCACTCATTGGCGAATTTTTTGGTCCCACAAATTTAGGGTACGGCCCATATATTAACAAACTTCTGCCATATTATGTAAGGTATTTAGATTCATTTTAAGAAAACAGCTATGGCTTGTTTAATTTTTTGCTGTTTTTTTGATCAAAACCTCATAAAAAGTAAAACACGCCATGCCATTTTTTCTTATATATTGCTGATCGGGATAAATTTTATGTTGCTCATTGCCAGAATTGCAATTTTCCACGATATTACCATTCTAAACCAAAGTGAGGGTATTATTATGGATATAGGACTTCTTTCTGTTAGCATGAATGTTTATTCTACCAAGCGAATAGCAGAGGAAGCCGAAAACATGGGGCATTATATTGAACATGTAGACCACACCAAGTGTTCTGTAAAACTTGGCTCGGGAAAGCCAAAGATCTATGTGGGCGATGAGAATATCACTGATGAATTTCAGGCTGTTATTCCCAGAATAGGGGCCAAGGTAACGAAGCATGGGGCGGCAATTGTTAAGCAGTTTGAAATGAACGGGGTTTTCAGTACAGCCAGATCGCTCGGGATCACAAGAGCCAGAAACAAGGTTCGCACCTTACAAATTATGACCCGCAAACACATTCCTATCCCAGAAACGCTGTTTTCCATTAACCCGGACAATATAGAAGATCAGATTAAAATCCTCGGGGGAACACCTGTTATTATCAAACTACAAGAGGGAACACAAGGTTTGGGAGTGATCCTGGCTGAAACCAAAAAATCGGCCAAATCTATCATAGATACCTTTTACAAAATGGATACCAGCATCCTGCTTCAAAAATATATAGCCGAATCGAATGGGGAAGATATCCGGATATTTGTTGTTGGTCAAAAGGTAGTGGCCGCCATGAAAAGGATAAGCGCAGTAGAAGAGTTCCGTTCCAATGTGCATAGAGGAGCCCATACCGAAACCATAAATCCTACCCAAAAGGAAAAGGAAATTGCTCTCAATGCAGCTAAGTATATCGGATTAGGGGTGGCCGGGGTGGATTTGATTCGTTCCAAAAGAGGCCCCTTATTAATTGAAGTCAATGCTTCCCCGGGGCTCCAGGGAATTGAAACTACCACCGGGGTAAATGTGGCAAAGGAAATCATAAAATTTGTGGAACAGAATGGACGTCTTAGGAGATAACCGCTCGGTAGTAATAGGCAATGAAACGGTTGCCCCGGGAGAACAAAAGCTTCTTAAAATTGGGATCGACAGGTTGCCCACAGGCACGCTTATTGATATACCTGTTCATGTTTTCAATGCGCGCGAGGCGGGGCCAACCATGCTGGTACAGGCAGGATTACACGGAGACGAAATTAACGGGATAGAAATAGTAAGGCGCATGCTGCATGAAGATCGCTTTGCCGTTAAAAAGGGGACTATCATTGCGGTTCCCATTCTCAATATTTTCGGATTTATTCATTTTTCCAGGGATGTCCCGGATGGGAAGGATGTCAACAGGAGTTTTCCAGGGAAAAAGAGGGGGTCCCTGGCCAGTAGAATAGCCTATCACTATACTTCAGAGATTCTGAGTCAGATAGATTTTAGCATTGATCTGCATACTGGCGGAGCTCAGAGGCATAATTATCCTCAGGTACGCTATACCGAACACGATGACCAAAGCAAGGAATTGGCAGAGATCTTCAATGCTCCTTTTTCGTTTCCGTCCAAACTAATCAATGGTTCTTTCAGGAAAGCTGCATTCCGAATGGGGAAACCTACACTAGTATTTGAGGCTGGTGAAAGCATGCGGTTCGATGATTATGCCATTCTTGAAGGGATGCAAGGCATTTGCAATATCTTGAAGCATTTCCAAATGCTCGAAGCTCAGGGGACAATTGCCCCTGAAAGAGCAGAAACACTACATCTAAACGACCGAAGGTGGTTAAGGGCCCCAACTGCGGGGATGTTTATTCCCGAGGTACTTAATGGGAGTTCAATTGAAAAAGGACAGGTTCTGGGGGTGATCACCGACACCTATGCTAAACACAAAAAATCAATTAAGGCACCCCATAGCGGGTATGTCTTATGTATAAACCACCAGGCAGTAATTAATCAGGGAGATGCCTTGTTCCATATTGGAAGGTGACTAACTTTATTGTCCTTCCATATCTGTGAGTTGAATACTAAGCGCACGGGTGGAAAGCTGCACTTCAATTAAGCTGAGAATTAAAGAGATCATAAGCGCAACAAGGCTTGCGCCAAAAACGGTGTTTGCCCAGAAATCTTGCTCAACATAGATCAGGAACATAGTAATAGCGCTGAACAGGAAACTGACTATGGCCACGGCCTGCATGTTCTTGATAATATTTAATCTTTTTTCCAATTGCCTTACCTGTAATCCCACACTTTTAGATTCCGTTTGCTTGAATTCCTTGTGAAGCTGCCTTATCAAGGCCGCGATGGCCAGGTATCGGGCATTATAGGCAAGCATACTCAGAGAGATGGCTGGGAATAATAGGGCGGGGATACTTAAACTTAATTGCATAATACATATTCTTTAAGGGATAACGAAAACAGCTATTCAATTTCAAAAGGAACCGATTGCTCCGTGGAGTTCCCGCTAAGAATCACTTTGTATTTTCCTTTTGGCAAATAGGTTTTACCATCCTTTGCTTCTTCTATTTCCTTCTTTACCTTTTTTAGGAATTGGGATTTACCGGCCTTTGAAAATGCCAGATCATAGGATATAATATTTAAGCCTTTATCAGCCACTAAGGTAACCTCGCTTACCCTGATATCATCAACTGTTTTGATCTGGGCTGTAACCGCAGTAGGTGTTTTGCTGTAAAAAGAGATGTCTAGACCAGGGGTCTGCGGCTTCCCCCATCTACTAAAACTGTTTCCCCATCTCTTGGAATGTTTAATGTTTTTGAGATCAAAAACAACCAAATCTTGATTTAATACCTCTTCAGTGAGTTTCTGAATAAAGGAAATATCGGCCTTGTAAATACTTCTGCCGTGAGTGCCAACAAGAAGGTGATTTTCTTCAGGCTGGATAACCAGATCATGGACGGCAACATTGGGAATACCACTTTGAAACAATTGCCACGAAGCTCCCCTGTCCAGGGAAATATAAAGCCCGTTATCTGTACCGACAAACAGTAAATCCGGATTAGATGGATCCTCAAGAATCACATTTACAGGAGATAAGGGTAAGCCCTTTGAGATATCTGTCCAGTTAAAACCGTAATCGTCACTTCGATAGAGATAAGGAGTAAAATTGTCTGATCGATAGCCATTTAAACTAACATAGACTCTGGAAATACTGTGTTTTGAAGCCGCCACCCTGCTAACCCACAAATTTCCGGGTAGGTTTTCTGAGATATTTCTCCAGTTCCCTCCTCCGTCTTTACTGGAATACACCAAGCCATCATCGCTCCCTGTATAGAGCAGTCCAAACTTAAATGGAGATTCTGAAATTGTAGTTAGGGTGCCGTAGGCAACATTCCCCTTTTTTCCACCTTGTGTAAGATCATCGGAAATCGTTTCCCAAGACTCGCCCTGATTGAGTGATCTGTGAAGTTTATTACCGCCCAGGTACAAAATGTCCTGGTTATGCTCAGAAAGCAGGATAGGCGTTTGCCAATTAAAACGATAAGGATTCTCTCCTAATTCATGCTTGGGTTGAACAGGGGTGCGTTTCTTACTATTCAGATCCAGGCGATAATAATTCCCAAATTGAAAACCGGTGTAAACTATGTTTGGATTTCTTCGGTCTATCTGCACCTGCATCCCGTCTCCACCAAGTATGGAGGTCCAGGGATTATGTCCTGTTTGCAACCAACGATTGTCTATTTTGGCATTGTTAGGCCCCATCCACACCCCATTGTCCTGGAGGCCCCCGTAGACATTGTAGGGTTTTTGATAATCTATATTTATGGCATAGAATTGTCCCACGGTGGTAGAATTATTTTTCGTCCAGTGTTCCCCATCATCATAGCTGATGTTAAGTCCCCCATCGTTCCCGTTTATCAGATGCCCTGGCCTGGCTGGGTTAATCCACAGCGCATGGTGATCCGCATGAACATTTTCCTTGCTAATGGAGGTAAAACTGGCACCTCCATCATCCGATTTGATTAGCGGTACCCCCGCCAGATAAATTTTATCAGCATCATTGGGGTCAACCCTGATCTGTGCGAAATAATATCCATAGCTGTAAAATAAGTCGTCCAGGTAGTCCCTGTGCTGTTTGGTCCACCGCTTGCCTCCATCATTGCTCCTGTAAACTTCAGCCCCAATTACAGGGGTGTCGAACAATAAGGCATTTGCGTCTTCCAGATATTTGGCAAGATCTACCGGGGCAACCGCTCCGCTTCTAACCATCTGTTTTACATTCTCGGCCCGGTATTTTTCCTGAAATCCATTGTTCTTTAAAAAGTTATTCAATCGGTCATTCCCAAGTTTTAGAAAATCGGCAGTACTCATGGATTTGAAATCGTTCTTTTCCAGTTCTTCCCGATCCTTGATGCCTGCTTTTTTATCCTCCCTTCGATATTGATTATCTAAAACAGCATAGACAATATTTTCATCATAAACAGCAAGCCCAATCCT